>JANQKX010000695.1 GCA_028280915.1 Kiloniellaceae bacterium | reverse complement strand
TGATGCCGCGCTCGTTCTGGAACTCGTCACGGATCTCTCCGGACTCGAACATATCGGCGGCTTCCTCCAACTCGGCCAACTGATCGGCGATGTTGAGCGGACGTGCGGTCTCATTGGATTTTGCGCCATTGGAACCTGCCCCCTTGGATTCGCGCGCAGCAGTCGCTGCCGCCTTGGGAGGGACGGCCGTACGGGGTTTTTGCCCATAAATACCGCGCTTATCCACAGCCTGGTCGAGCTCGTCCCAAACCGAATTTTTGCCGTCCAAACCGTCAATTAACCCCGATCCGTCCATATTCCCCCTCCAGTCCATCCACAGCTGTGGATCGGACAAAATGTGTACAACATATTGGGTCTCGCCCCTCACGAGGCACCAAATCTAGCGCCCGGCGGGTTGCTTGTCACCTAGAACAGAACAAGAACATTTAATCATAGGCGCTGGAAAAAAGCGAGTCCCTTTGTGCCTTCAAGGCAAGTGCTTGAGAATTTTCAGCGGTGGCAGGGAATTATGGAAATGAGCTTTTCTATTTTGCGCGCTAAGGATAACAGTCAATTGGAATCATTGGAAAAGCATTCCCATCGCCACTTGATTCTGTCAAAAAGGCAATCATTAGGTTTGGCTTATTTAGTGATTTTTCGGTCATTCGGCTACTAGATATAGTAGGCAGTCAATTCTAGGCCGAGTCCTTTTGCTGTTCGCGCACCGTTTCTCCGCAATCGCCCCACCAGTGTCATGGTGGCGAGTGTCATGAGAGTCGATCGATCCACAGGAGAGCCGGCCCTCCGCATTTGGCGGCTCTCCTGTTAACCTGGGTTTCTCTGGTAATTTTGGGCTTCTCTGTAATTTAGAGAACTTCCCAGCTGCCGTCGGGCTGGCGGCAGGCGGTGCCGTAACCGCTTTCCAGCTCGCCGCCGACCACGATGGTCTGCTGGAACTCCCGGCAATAGCGGCCCTGGGTGCTGGTGCCGTCGCGCACCGGCGTGATGCTGCCGTGGTTGCCGGTGTCGGGATTGTTCCAGGAGATGGATTCGCCGATTGGGGCGGCGCGGGCTTTCTCCTGGGCTTTTTGGGCCTTCAGACGGTCCACGTCATCCAGGGAGCGGCCAATCTCGCTGCCCACCACGCCGCCGACCACCACGCCCGCCGCCGTGGCCACCAATTGCCCGGTGCCGCCGCCGATGGTGGAGCCAAGCAAGCCCCCCAAAGCGGCGCCACCGAGGCCGCCGACGGTCTGCTTGGGGCCATAGCCGCTGTTGGCGCAGCCGCCCAAAAGCAGGAGCGCCACCGCGCCGGCGGCGAAGACCTTGCGTCCGTCCCGCTGGACGGGATGGGAGGGGCGGGCCGTACGGGATAGGGCGGGGCGGGATAGGGCGGGGATCTTGCGGGTGGTGAAGGCCATGTGACATGTCTCCTCAAATTCGACGCCAAGAATTGGGATATTAAAATCTGCTGCGTCGGATCGTGGGATTTTTAACAATCCATACAAACTGAAACATAATTTCATGTAATATTGCAGTCAATGATGCGGATAATAACAGCTGCGTGATCGCTTTGGGATCGAGATAAACGACTGATTAATTGATAAAAATTAGATGCTTGTCAAAATGGCGCCGTTTGTTTCGGCATGCTTGTCGTCCTTCCTAGCGGTCATTTTCTGCAGAAATAGATGCAAATCAGCGCAAATCGTGCTATATGATTGACGTGGCAGGATAATTGAAGCGGCAGGCTGTCCTGCACCCTGCCACAAGTGCGATGTGGGCCGCGAAGCATTCAGGCGGCAGGATGACTTCGCCCTGGGCAAGCCCCGAGAGGGGCATGGGCAGGCCCGTGAGAGGGGTAGGGATTGGATGCAGAAGGAATTGAAGTATAACGACGCGCAGCGGCGCGAATACTTGCAGATGATCGACCGAATCGGGGCCAATTGGATCGGGGTCTTCCAGGGCAATAAGGAGTTTTATTCCTCCGCCTATTGGGACTTGTTGACCCAGCTGTGGCGTCAGCCGGGGCCGGTGCGCAAGACGGAGGCCTTGGGCTACATGCAAGCCATCAAGTCGGCCCACACCGCCGGCAAGTACGTTCAAGGGGCGCTGGACCACGGCCTGATCGTGGAAAAAGACAATCCGGAAGACGCGCGCTCCAAACTGGTGGCGCTGGATGATGACATGCGCGACCGCCTGGACGGCTTTTTCGACGCCGCGGTGGGCGAGATGCGCGGCGCCGTGCGCCAGATCGACATCAAAGGCCCCTCGCCGGAGGAACCCTAGGGCGGTCGACTTTGGTCGGGCGCCGGCCGGCACGTCTTGATTTGGGAAAACACCATGACCTCTTTCAAGGTTCGCGACGCCACGCTGTCAGACGTGGCGGTGCTGGCCGACCTGGCCCACGAACTCAACCTTTTCCATGGCGATTCGAGCCGGCCGGCCCCGGACGACTTGCGGGCGGACTGGGGGCGTTACGAAGCCTATTTGATCGAGGCGGATGGTCGGCCCGTGGGCTTTTTGGCGGGGTATGATGCCTACCAGTTCCACAAGGGACTGGCGCGCTATGAGCTTCAAAACCTCTACGTCAAGGAAGCGCTGCGGGGAAGCGGCGCGGCGCGGATCCTCTTGGCGGCCGTGGTCGGGCGAAAGGTCCGGCAGGGCATTCAAAAATTCTCGCTGGCTGTGGAAGCCGACAATCCCGCGGCGATCGCCTTTTATGAAAAGCTCGGGTTTTCCCGCCGGCCGACCGATGCGATCAGATATGCCCTCTTCGGACCAGCCCTGGCGGCCCTGACCGCCGATTGTCCGGCAATCGCCATCAGTTCGTGACGACCTCGCTTCGTGAAGCCGTCCATTCGCGCGGCCGAAAGTCAACCGTGGCTCGCTCCCGTGCCTTGCGATAGGCTATGGTCTTGATCGCTAAACGAAGGGAGAAACGTCCATGGCAAGTTCGGAAATCGCGCTGATTGTCGGGGCCGGGAGCGGCCTGAGCGGGTCCTTGGCCCGCTTGTGCCACCGGGAGGGCATGAAAGTCGCCCTGGCGGCGCGCAATACCGACAAGCTGAAAGACTTGGTGGCCGAATGCGACGCCAAGGCCTATGCCTGCGACGCGGCCCAAGCCGACCAGGTGTCGGCGCTGTTCGACGCGGTCAAATCGGACCTGGGCACGCCGGACCTGGTGGTCTTCAACGCCTCGGCGCGTCAGCGCGGGCCGTTGGTGGAACTGGACCCGGAAGCGGTCAAGAACGCCATCATCGTCAGCTGCTATGCCGGTTTTCTGGTGGGCCAAGAGGCGGCCAAGGCCATGCTGGCCCGGGGCAGCGGCAGCATCATGTTCACCGGTGCCTCGGCCAGCGTGAAGGGCTACGCCCGCTCGGCCCCCTTCGCCATGGGGAAATTCGGGCTGCGCGGCCTGGCCCAGTCCATGGCCCGGGAACTGGCGCCCCACAACATCCACGTGGCCCACTTCGTCATCGACGGGGGGATCGGCGAAAGCGCGCCGGACCAGCCCGACAGCCGGCTCCATCCCGATGCCATCGCCCAGAGCTATCTGGCCATCCACAAGCAGCCGCGCTCGGCCTGGACCTGGGAAGTGGAGCTGCGCCCCTGGGTGGAGAACTTTTAACTTCCTTCTCAAGCCGAATGGCTGGTTTGGCGTGGCATTGCGACTAAATTCCTGTTTGGCTCGTGGTTGAGTCGCGCGTGACCCCGCCACCTCTAACATGGGAGAACTCTGTGAACGCTATCGTAAAACGGGCCGGTCTGACCGCCCTTTTCCTTGCCGCTTGCGGCTTTGCCGGGACCGTCAACGCGGAAAGCCGGGTCACCTATAAGTCCGCCAAGCCGGGCACCTCTTATTATCAAATGGGCGTGCAATTGGCCGAGGCCATGAAGCAGGGCTCGGGCGGGGATATCATTGTGACCGTGGAGGAAAGCCAGGGTTCGGTGCAGAACGTCATGGAAGCCCGCAACCGGGGCGGCGATTATGTCTTCACCACGCCGCCGGCGCTGGTCGGGCTGGCCCAAGACGGCAAGGCCATGTTCGAGGGCAAGCACGATCCCAAGTTCGACGAGATCCGCGCGCTTTTCCCCATTCCCTCTCTGACCATGCATTTCGTGGTCCGTGACGATTCGGGCATCGAGGACTTCGCCGGGCTGGAAGGCAAGAAGATCCTCTTGGGCAAGGGCAGTTTCGGCGCCAAGGAAGGGGAGAAGTACCTGAAGCTCTTCGGCCTGGAAGGTAAGGTGGACCTGGCGGACGCGGAGCTGTCCAACGCGGTGCCGGCCCTGAAGAACCGCCAGATCGACGGCTTTGTCACCGCCAGTTCCTATCCCGCGCCCAACGTGATCGAGGCGGCGGCGGCCACCGGCGTGAAGGTGCTGTCCCTGGATGAGGATCAAGTGGCCCAGACCAAGCGCACCAAGCTGGTGATCCCGGCGGGGACCTATGCCGGCCAGGGGGAAGACATCACCACCACCTCCTTGCCGGTGGTGGCCTATACGACCACGGCCATGGACGACGACACGGCCTATGAACTCACCAAGACGTATTGGTCGCAAAAAGAAGACATGGGCGCCGCGGCCGCTTGGTGGGACGGCGTGGACGGGGACTTGATGGCCAACATCACCGGCAAGATCCACCCCGGCGCCATCCGCTATTACGAAGAGGCCGGCATGCCCCTTACCGAGGCGCAAAAATAGCCGCGCGGCGGCGGTCAAATGGGGGGTGCGGAAAGCCCGGCGAGCCCGACGGGCTATTGGCGCGGGCTTTGGGTCGCGCTGGGGGCCGTGCTCATCGCCTTTCACTTGAGCCTGGTCTTCTCCGGCCTGGTGCCCAACTTGGTCTCGCGGCCCTTGCATATGGCCTTGGCCCTGCCCTGGGTGCTGGTTCTGGCGGCGCGCGGCCCGGCGGCACGGGTCAGCGGGGCGGTAGTCGCCGGCCTGGGCCTGGCCGCTTGTTTGTGGGTGGTGCTGAACCGGATCGCCCTTGAGGACCAATACGGCTTTCTGGAGAGCCGGTTTCAAGTGGTCGCGGCGGCGGTCCTGCTGCTGGCCGTGCTGGAGGCGGCCCGTCGGGCGATCGGCTGGCCCTTGCCCTTGGTGGCGGCCTTGGCCCTGGCCTATGGCCTGTTGGGTCATCTGATCCCCGGGGAATTCGGCCATGCCGGCATGCCGGCGCAAAGTTTCCTGGGCACCCTCACCATCACCGAGGGCGGCTTGTGGGGCAGCTTGACCGGCCTGTCCGTCACCGTGGTGGCGATCTTCGTGATCTTCGGCGCGGTGCTGAACGTGGGCGAGGCGGGGCAGGGCTTCATGAACTTGGCGGCCGCCGCGGCGGGACGCCTCAAGGGCGGCGCGGCCAAAGTGTCGGTGCTGTCCTCGGCCTTTTTCGGCTCCATCTCCGGCTCGGCCTCGGCCAACGTGGCCTCCACCGGCGCCATCACCCTGCCGGCCATGCGGCGTCTGGGCTATCCGTCCCGCCTGGCCGGCGCGGTGGAGGCGGTGGCCTCTTCCGGCGGGCAGATCATGCCGCCGCTGATGGGTGCCGGCGCCTTCGTCATGGTGGAGCTGACCGGCGTGCCCTACACGGGGATCATGGCGGCGGCTCTCTTGCCGGCCCTGCTGTTTTTCTTCGTGGCCTGGGTCGGGATCGACGCCTATGCCCGGCGCCATGACCTGCGGGGCCTTCGCGCCGAGGAGCGGCCGTCGGGCCGGGACGTGGCCGTGACCTCGGCGTTTTTCCTGGTGCCCTTTTCCGTTTTGATGTGGGGCATGTTCGTCTCCCGCGTGACGCCGCAGTATGCCGCCTGTCAGGCCATTTTGGCCGCCGCCCTCATGCTGTTGATTGATGGTCGCCTGCGCCTCGACCTGCGGCAATGCGGCCATCGCCTAGCGGAGGCCTGCCTGACCGCGGGGCGCCAGGTGAGCCTGATCGCCACCATCATCCTTTGCGCCTCGATCATCATCGGCGTGCTGTCCATCACCGGCCTGGGGGTCAAGATCACCTCGGTCATCCTGGTGGGCGCGGGCGGGGAGCTTTGGCCCACCTTAATCCTGACCGCCATCGCCTGCCTAGTGCTGGGCATGGAGGTGCCCACCACGGCGGCCTACGTGATTTGTGTGTCGGTGGCGGGGCCGGCCCTGATCCAGTTGGGCTTGGCGCCCCTGCAGGCCCATATGTTCGTCTTTTGGTACGCGTTGATTTCCACCATCACGCCGCCGGTCTGCGGCGCGGTCTTCATCGCCGCGGGCATGGTGGGGGAAAACTGGCTGAAGGTCGCGATGACCGCCATGGCCCTGGGGATGGGTCTCTACCTCATTCCCCTGGGCATGATCACCACGCCGGCGCTGCTGCAATTGGACGAGCAGCCGGGCCTGGCCGTCCTGGCGGCGGTCAAACTGGCGGTCGGGCTGGCGGCGGTCTCCTTCGGCCTGATCGGCCTGCGATCCTGGGCCTTGCGCCTGCTCGCGGTGGCGGCGGGCCTGGCGGTGATCTTCGTGGCCCTGCCGAACGGATGAGGGCCGGTTAAGGGCTGGTTTTAGGGCGGGGCGTTAGGCTGGCGCCGACAAAAAGATCGGCGGCGGCGGGGCTGCAGGCGATGGGGGTGTCGTGCAGGATGGCCAAGCGGGTGAGGGCGCGGAAATCCACGTCCTGGGCGTGCTGGGCATCCGGGTCGACAAAAAAGATCACCGCGTCCAGTTCTCCCGTGGCGATCAGGGCGCCCAGCTGCTGATCGCCGCCGCGGGTGCCGCGCTGCAGGCGCCGGATGCGCAAGTCCGGGTGGGCCTGCTGCAACAAGGCGCCGGTGCCGCCGGTGCAGATCAGACGCTGACCCGTGAGGGCCTTGGCATGGCGGCCGACCCAGGCGAGCAGATGGGTCTTGCGGGCGTTGTGGGCCACGATGGCGATGCGCCGGGGCAGGGTGGAGAGCGCCATGGCCCGGCCCGTCATGGCCAGGATGGACTGCACCTGGGCCGTGAGGCCCGCGCCTTCGGCGGGGAAATCCTCGGCGAAGGCGGCGGTGCCCACGGTAAAGCCCGCCGCGCCCGCCTGGGCCACGGCCTGCACCCGCTCTTCCCGGTCGATGCTGCCGGCGACCACCACGGGCTTGTCGGCGGCCTGGCAGACGGCGGCCATCAAGGCGGGCACATCCCCTTCGTGACGATAGGCCAGAAGGTCCAGGCCATGCACGGATTCAAGCTCGCTCAAGCGCCGGGCGCTGTCGGCGATCTTGGCGACCGATCCGGTGAGCACACTGGGATGACCGACGATCTCGCCGGGAAAGGGGAAGTAGCGGATGGGGTGGTCGCGGATCAAAGGCGCCACCTGGGCCGCCCGGGTGCCGCCCAGGAGGCAGTCCACGTCCAACTCCACGGCGGCCCGGGCCGAGGCCAGTTCGCTGTCCCGGTCCAGGCTGACCACCTCCAGATAAGAGCGGCCGCCGGCGGCGCGGATGCCGTCGGCCAAGGCTTTCAGATCCTCGAACGGCAGGCCCACGTCCTTGAAGCCGATGTGGCGGGCGCCGCCGGCCAGGACCTGCTCCAGGCGGTCCCGGGCATCGGGGATGGTGCGGTCGTTTTCCGTCAGCATGAAAATAAAATGAAAGGCCATCGCGGTCCCTGTCCCTTTCGGTCATGGTCCTCTAGGTCACGTTTTTTTGGGCGCGTTATTGAGCAGATTAAAGCTCTTTGCGGAAAAAGACACGGTTGAAACCGGCCTCGCTGCGCCGGTCGATTTCCCGATAGCCCTTGGCCGGATAGTAGGTGAGGTTTTCGGTCATTTTTTCGTTGGTGTAGAGTTCCACCGTGGAAAAGCCCAGGGTCTTGGCGGCGTTTTCCCCATGGGCGAGCAGGCGGCTGCCGAAGCCCTTGCCGTGATAGCGGGGCAAGACGGCGACGTTTTCGATGTGCAGGTGGCCGGCCGCCGGCTGCGGATAATGGACGATAAAGCCCGCCACCGATCCCTCCGTTTCCAAGACGTCCAATTGGCCATGCTCTATGGAGGTTTGGAAATCCGCCACCATGGGCGCGGGCTTTTTACCGATGCGGGCCACATAGGGGGCATAGGCCTGGGCGGCGCAATCCCGGATGCTGTCCAGGTCGGCCAGTGTGGCGGGGCGGATCTTGATGGTATCAGTCATCGGAGCGGCTCAATTGTCTGCGGCGGATGCGTTGGTAGATGGCAATGACCAGGATCACGAAGGTCACGGCGGCCAAGGTCCAAGCAAAGCCGTTGGGGTCCCAAATGTCCATGGCGATGCCGGCCATTGTGGGGCCGCTCAAGTGGCCGAGGCCCCACATCACGCCGTTGGCGGCGTTGGCGGTCACCAGGTCCGTGCCCTTGAAACGCTGGCCGATGATGGTCATGGTGACCACGTAAACACCAGAAAACAAGCCCACCCACAAGGCGATCCCCACAAAGGTGAACAGGTTATGCCAGGCCATCATGGTGGGCAGCAACAAACAGCCAATCAAGCCGATGGCGATCAAGGTGATGAGCAGGCCGTAGCGGTTGACCCGGTCCGCGACCCAACCAAGGGGAAACTGCATCAGCAGGCCGCCGACATAAGCGGTGCTCAGCAATGCATTGGCGTCTTCCATGACAAAGCCGCTGCGTACCGCGAAAACGGGTAACAGGGTGCCGTTGGACATTTCCTTGAAAGCGGATAGGAAAACCGCCGCGAGCAGGGTTGGCGCCACGAAAAAAAACGATAGGACACTGAAGGAACCGCGGCCTTCCACTTCCAAGGGCAGTTTACGGGTCCAGATCAGCGGGACGGAGGCCAGGACGATAAAGCCCGCAATAACGAGCCAGGGCAAATAGCCTTCGATCCCCGTGAGGTTGACCAAAAAGGGCCCGATCGCGAAGGTTGAATAAAGGGCCATGCCGTAGATGGCGATGACCCGGCCGCGGTTGCGGTCCTCGGTGACCATGTTGATCCAGGTTTCACTGGCGACAAACAGGCCGTTCACCGACATGCCCATCAAGGCGCGTAAAATGAACCAGGCGGGCAGACTGTCGAGCACGGGCATCAGCAGGACCAAAATCAGCTCCATGACGATGCAGCCGAAGATAAAGGGCCGAAAGCCCAGCTTGCGCACCACCATGGGAATAAAGGGATTGGTCAGGATCAGGCTCAAGGCCGGCACGGCCCCCAGGGCGCCGATGGCCGTGCGGCTGACGTCCCTTGATTCCAGTATCAGCCCGATCATCGGCGTGGACATGGCCATGGTGACGCCGAAGATCGCCATGCAGGCGATGGCCGCCGCCGCGCTTTGCCGCCGCTCGGCGGGGGTTAGGGTAATGGTATCCGCTGACACGTTTGTTCGTTCCTGAAAAAGGCGAGCCCCGCCACCTCTACATCATTCCCGCTAAGGCGGCGAATGGTTTTTCCCAATCGTCGGGTTCGCTTGAACCTTACCCAGCCTTTAGACCGGCGCCACCTTGCCGTAACCTCCCGTCGCCATATGCCATGTGCGACCAGAGCCTTCATTGGGTCGCGAAGGAGGCGATTATGGAACCATACCCAATGCCGCAAGGCGCCGAATATCTAGGTCCGGTCAAGGGGCTGGTGCCCTTTGATCTCATGGGGGCCTTAAAAACCCCCTTGGAAGGGAATTGGGAGGCACGGCGGGCCATATCGGGAGGCAAATCGGTGCCGGAAGTGATCGGCCGGCGCCTGAGCTTTTTCGGCGACCGCTTCCGCATCTTCCACGGCAGCAAGCCCCTTTATGGCGGCCATTTCCGGCTCTATACGGTGGCGGAGGTGCCCTCGATCATATTCGAGCAGAGCGAAGGTGATGCCTTGAGCGGCACCTGGCGCGGCACCTACATGGTGGATTTCAATCGGCTTTCCATCTGCGACAACGCGCCGGACATGAGCCTGCCGCGCCCTTGGTCCATCAGCGACTGCGCCATCTCCGGCTATATCGCCATCGATTTTGTGCGCATGCTTTAGCCGGCGCGGCTGTTCCCTTGACTGGGCGGCTAGTGTAGCCGGTCGTTGCGGTAAACCGTCCCCTCTTTCATGACGAAAAACACGTCATAAAGGGCGGAGATGTCTTCCAGGGGATTGCGCTTGAGGGCGATCACGTCGGCCAGCTTACCTTCGGCGAGGGAGCCCAGATCCTGCTCCAGGCCCAAGAGGCAGGCCGGGTTCCAGGTGGAGGCGTGAATCGCCTCGGCCGGTGACAGGCCGCATTCGTTCACCATCATTTCCGGCTCTTGCATGTTGTCGCCGGCGTGATTGCCCGGCGTGCCCACGTCGGTGCCCATGGCGATCTTCACGCCCATGCGGTGGGCGAGCGCGATGTTGGCCAGGCGGATGGGCCGCACCTGGGCATAGCGCTCGTGGATGTGCTGGGGCACCTTTTCGGCGAACTCCGGGTCTTTGAACATGGCGGTGGAAACACAGATCGTGGGCACCAGGAAGGTGCCCTTTTGCTCCATCAGCCCATAGATTTCCTCGCTGCCGAAGGAGCCGTGTTCGATGCTGCGGCAGCCGCATTCCACGGCGTTCTTGATGCCTTCGCCGGCGTGGGCATGGGCGGCCACGTGGGTCATGTTGTCGTCGGCGATTTCCACGGCGGCGCGGATCTCGTCGGGGCGCAGCTGGATCGTGCCGGCTTTTTCATACTTGGTGGAGGTCATGGCGCCGGTGGCCAGGATCTTGATGAAGTCGGCGCCCATGGCGAGCTGCTTGCGCGCGCCCTTGCGCACCTCGTCGGGGCCGTCCACCTCTTCGTACATCCCGATGTAATAAGGCGTGGTGCTGGAGGTGATGGTGAGGATCTTGCCCGAACAGAACAGCCGCGGCCCCTCGATCCAACCGGCGTTGATGGCCTCGCGCACGGCGATCTCGTGATAGTCCCAGCCGCCCACGTCCCGGGCC
>JANQKX010000691.1 GCA_028280915.1 Kiloniellaceae bacterium | reverse complement strand
GAGCGCCTGCGCAAGGAGGTTCAGGCCCAGGCCGAGCTGAACGCCGAGGAACGGGTGGTCACCGCCTTGGTGGGCGAGAATGCCGGCGGCGACACCCGGCAAAAATTCCGCAAGATGCTGCGCGAGGGCCAGCTGAACGATCGGGAAATCGAAATCGACGTCTCCGACAACAGCGGCATGCAGATGCCCACCCTGGACATTCCCGGCATGCCCGGTGCCTCCATGGGCATGGTCAACCTGGGCGACATTTTCGGCAAGGCCCTGGGTGGCGGCCGCACCAAGAAACGCAAAATGTCCGTGGCCGAGTCCTACGAGGTGCTGATCGCCGATGAAAGCGACAAGCTGCTGGACGAGGAAACCCTGGTCGCCGATGCCATCGGCAGCGTGGAGAACCACGGCATCGTTTTCCTGGACGAGATCGACAAGATCACCGCCCGCTCGGACCGTCAAGGGGCCGACGTCTCCCGGGAAGGTGTGCAGCGCGACCTGCTGCCCCTCATTGAGGGCACCACCGTCTCCACCAAGCACGGTACGGTGAAAACCGACCACATTCTCTTCATCGCCTCGGGCGCCTTCCACATGGCCAAGCCCTCGGACATGCTGGCCGAGCTGCAGGGGCGCCTGCCCATCCGGGTGGAGCTGAACGCCCTGACACGCGCCGACTTCAAGCGCATCCTGACCGAGCCGGAAAACAGCCTGATCCGTCAGTATAAGGCCTTGATGGAAACCGAGGATGTGACCCTGGACTTCACCGACGCCGCGATCGAGGCCCTGGCCGACCTCTCGGCGGAGATCAATACCTCGGTTGAGAACATCGGCGCCCGGCGCCTGCACACGGTGCTGGAAAAGCTCCTGGAGGACATTTCCTTCACCGCCACGGACCGCAGCGGCGACACCATTCAGATCGATGCCTCGGATGTGATGGAAAAAGTCGGGGAACTGGCCAAGAACCGCGACCTCAGCCGTTTTATCCTCTGACTTCCGACAAGAGACGGGCGACTTTCGTATCGTCCATCTGGCCGATGCGGTGGGCCAGGCGGTTGGCCAGCTCCGTGGCATGGGGACTGAGGCCGGCCGTGTCCACCACCACCCGGGGATGGGATAGATCAGCAAGGGCCTGAAGCTCTTCGGCCTCGTCCCAAATAATATTCAGGTACTGACAGACACGGTGCACAAATCGCCGGCTGGGTTGACCGCGATGTCCGTGTTCCATGGCCGAGAGATAAGCGGCCGATATTTGCAAGCCCGCCGCCATTTCTTTTAACGAGATTTGCCGTGCGGCACGGATTTTTCTCAATTTTTCGCCAAAGGGCGTCATGTCTCACTCTCTATACTTTTTTCTATTTAGGGTATGGACGGGTTAACTGACCTCGCCCTTTCCCATTACTAAGTGCCCAGTTACTTCCGGGGTTGCAAGTTAACTTTTTGTACGATTTCTCTTCAATAAGATGTATAGAGCGCCAGTTCCGCCGTCTTTGGGTTGCGCATAATCGAAGGATAATATTTTTTGCCGTAAAGCCGGTTCGTTGAGCCAACGGGGCACTGCCTGGCGCAGGATGCCGCCTTCGGTGCCGTCGCGGCCTTTGGGGCCGCCCTTGCCGGTGATGACCAAAACGCAACGTTTGCCGCTTAACTGGGACTCGGTCACAAAGCGGAGCAGAACATCGTGGGCCCGGCTCTGGTGCATGCCGTGCAGGTCCAAGCGCCCTTCGATCACCAAGCGGCCCTTTTTCAGCTGATTGGCCTTGCGCTTGTCCAAACCCGCCACGCTGCCGTGGCTCAGGTCCGGTGGTGTTGGCCGTGGCGGTTTGGCGGGCGGGCCTGTCGGTTTTCCAGGCGGCGCGGCGGCCTTCTTGGCCTTCGCCGGGTGCTTCCCCGCTGTACGGGGAGCCTCAGACGGATCTGTCTGTTTTTTGGCCGACTCCGAGAGCTTTGCGGACTTCAGCGGGCGGGCATCGCGGGTCACTTCCCGCCAAAGGGCATGGTCTTCCTGGGTCAGCCCCGAAGGTGGCGGTTTTTTCCCGTCCTTATCACCCGTACGTCCCATGGCGTGGCCGGCCTATCCAAACACGTACATTCTTTTATGATAATAAAATCATATTCATAGGATTTGCTTTTCGGGACCGTACGTTACGCGTCAGCGGAGTCCTTGACCAGCAGTATATGGAGGCGCCGGGGCCCATGGGCGCCCAGTTGGATGGTTTGCTCGATGTCGGCGGTGCGCGACGGCCCGGTGATATAGTTGACCGTGCGCGGCATCCGGCCCTGGCCATGGACTTGGCGCAGATGAGCCAGCGCCTCTTCATAGCTGCCCACCACCTGACTGGCCTTTAGAACCACGATGTGATTTTCCGGGACGAAGTTGAGCGTGGTGGGCGTCTGCGGTCCGGACAGCATCATCAGGGTCCCGGTTTCGGCGATCCCGGCAAAAGCGGGGGTCACGGAAGTGGTGTCGTCGATTTGGGCCCGGCCCCGCGCGATCTCCACCAAGCTTTGGCTTTGCCAATCCAGGCCCTCGATCTCCGGCGTCGGCGCCAATCGGACCTGGGCCGGCAGATTTTCTTGCCGCAGGTAGTCGGCCACCGCCCGGGGCACATGGGCCAGGTCATCCAGGCGAACCAAGGTGGCGGAGAGGGCCTTGGCCCATGATTCAAACAGATCAAGACGCCCGGCCAAATCCAACTGGCCACGCTGTGGCACCAGCCCGGGACGGGGCCGTTCGAGCCGCTCGGTAAGTTGTTCCGGGGACAGGGTTGGCTTGCCGCTTTGCCGAATCGAGGCGCGCACGGCATTCAGAACGTGTTCCCGGCTGGCGCTCACGATGGCTCCTCCCCCTGCCGCTGGCGGGCGGCCCACTGGGCCCGGAAGGTCCGGCCCTGGGGCGTGGGAAAGGCCCGGTGATCGGTCCATCCCCCGGCCAGGGGCAGGCGTTCGAAAAAGCCGTTCTTTCGCCCCACGGCAGCCATGAGGCTCATGGCCATGCCGGTGGCCCAGCCGTAAAGCCGCGGCCGCCGGGCGAAAAAAGCCCAGAGGGACAGGCCCCAGCGCACCGCCTTTGGGCTCAGGTGCCGCTCGAATTCCCGCTCGCGCCAGTGACGCATCATCTTGGGCAGGGGAATGCGCATGGGACAGACGGACTCGCAGCGGCCGCAAAAGGTGGAGGCATTGGGCAGATGCCCGGCCTCCTCCACCCCGATCAGGTTGGGCGTCAGCACCGATCCCATGGGCCCGGGATAGACCCAGCCATAGGCATGGCCGCCCACGGCGTGGTAGACCGGACAGTGATTGATGCAGGCCCCGCAGCGGATACACCGCAGCATATCGGCGAAGTCACCGCCCAGCATGCCGCTGCGCCCATTGTCCAGCAGGATCACGTGGTAGGCCTCCGGCCCATCCAGATCCTCGGCCCGTTTCGGCCCCGTGGACAGAGTGGTATAGGTGGAAAATTCCTGTCCCGTCGCCGAGCGCGCGAGCACCCTGAGGATCGCCATGGCGTCGTCCAGGTTCGGCACCACCTTTTCGATGGAGGTGATGACGATGTGCACCTTGGGCAGAATCTGGGTCAGGTCGCCGTTGCCCTCGTTGGTCACGATGATGGAGCTGCCGGTCTCGGCCACCAGAAAGTTGGCCCCGGTGATCCCCACATCCGCCTGGAAATAGCGTTGGCGCAGGACCTGGCGGGCCTCGTTGACCAGCTCCCAAGGCTCGTCCAAGTGACGCTCGGGCGGCAGATCCGCGTGGTACTGGCGAAAATCCGCCTCCACCTGTTTTTTGGTGACATGAACGGCCGGGGCGATGATATGGCTGGGCGGTTCATGGCGCAGCTGGATGATGTATTCGCCCAGGTCCGTCTCGACCACGTCCAGTCCGGCCTCTTCCAAGTGGGCGTTCAGGGCGATTTCCTCGGCGATCATGGACTTGCCCTTGGTCACCACCTTGGCGTCCGCCGCCCGGCAAATGTCCACGATTTTGTCCCGCGCTTCTTCGGCGGTGGCCGCCCAATGCACCTGGCCGCCTTGTTCCGTGACTTTTTTTTCGTAGGCCTCCAGGTAAAAATCCAGGTGAGCCAGAGTGTGGTTTTTGATGTCCCGGGCCTGGTCCCGAAGGGCTTCGAACTCCGGCAAGCGGTCCGCCGCTTCCCGCCGCTTCACGATGAAACCTTGCCGCACCTTGCCCAGGGCTTGTTGCAGGTTGGCGTCGTGCAGCGCCGTGGTCACGTTGTCCTTAAAGGCGTGGGCCGTCGACTCCATACTGCCCTCCCCTAACCTTCGCCCTGGCCGGCACTTGACGGCGGCTGGGCAATCGCCGGGTCATCCAGGCGGTTGGCAAGGACCTCCGCCACGTGGCGGGCTTGGACGGCACTGCCGTTGCGCTTCAACTTGCCGGCCATGTTCATCAAGCACCCCAAATCTCCCGCCAGTAAAAGCTCGGCACCGGTCGATTCGATGCGCTTGGCCTTTTCACTGACCATTTTGTTGGAGATTTGCGGATACTTGACGCAAAAGGTACCGCCGAAGCCGCAGCACACATCGGATTCTTCCATCTCCACCAGGTCCACTCCGTCCAAACTGGCCAGGAGCTGGCGGGGCTGGTTTTGAACGCCCATTTCACGCAAGCCGGAACAGGAATCGTGATAGGTCACGCTGCCGCGATAGTCCGAGCTCACCGCCGTCACGCCACATACATCGGTCAAGAAGGAGACCAGCTCAAAGGTGCGCGCCGCCAGGTCCTCGGCCTTTGCCGTCAGATCGGGGTCATCGGCGAACATCTGGGGATAGTGGTGCTTTATAGTCGCGGCACAGGAGCCCGAGGGCGCGACCACATAGTCAAAACCCGCAAAGGCCTCGATCACCTGCCGGGCGATCGCTTCCGCGTGGGCCCGGTCACCGGAGTTGTAGGCCGGCTGCCCGCAGCAGGTTTGGCTGAGCGGCACCTCCACATCACAGCCGGCCCGTTCCAGCAGCTCCACCGCGGCAAAGCCTACGGAAGGCCGCATCAGATCGACCAGACACGTCACAAACAATCCCACGCGTTTTGGCCCCGCGTTTCCTGGCCCAACGCGTCTTGACGGGTCAGACATGCTCCCTCTCGATTTGGCGGTACCGGAAAGGCCCGGTGAAATGGCTCCTTCTGGACCTTAGGATGGGCGAGAAAGCGGGAAAGTTCAACGCCTTATCGAGAATGATAGGGTCAGCTGGACAGGTCCCGGCGCTCGGCCACGGCCTTGGGCAGCAGCAGATAGTAGCTGCCCTTTTGCTTCATACGGCCGGCCTCCGCCAAGGCCGCGTCGCCGGTGCCCCAGAAAAAATCGCCGCGTATGGCACCCTTGATCGCCGAGCCGGTGTCTTGCGCCACCATGAGGCGCTGCAAGGGCCGGTCGGACGCCGGCCAGGTGGTATCCAGGTACACGGGCGCCCCCAGAGGCAAAAAGTCGGGATCCACCGCCAGACTGCGCCCCGCGGTCAAGGGCACCCCTTGCGCGCCGATGGGCCCCTCCCCTTCCACTTCCTGGAAAAAGATGTAACGGGGATTGCGCTGCATCACCTGACGGGCTTCCTCGGGATGCTCCCGCAGCCAGGCCTGGATGGCCTGGGCGCTGGCTTCCTTGCGGGAGATCAGGCCTTCGTCCAGCATGTAGGCGCCAATGGCGAAAAACGGCAAGCCGTTGGAGGCCGCGTAGCCCACCCGCTTGCGCTCCCCGTTGGGCAGCTCCACCCGGCCGGAGCCTTGAATGTGGAGGAAAAAGGCATCCACCGGATCGTTGATCCAGAACAGCTCCAAGCCCTTTTCCGACAAGACGCCCTGATCGATGCTGGCCCGGTCGTGATAAGGCACCAGCTCGCTGCCGTTGAGGCGCCCGACGATGCGCTTGCCCCTCAAATCGGCGCGAAATCGCCCCAAATCCACGGCGATCAAATCGGGCGGCGGCCGGTAAAGGGGCACCGCGTCGGGCGAGGTGGGCAGCCAGTCCCCTTTGAGTTCGCTCTCGAAATAGCCGGTGAAGATGCCGCTGGTATCGGTCCCGTTGGAGACGAGGAAAGGCTGGAACCACGCTTCGATGGTGGCCCGGACCTGACCGTCATCGCCCGCCGCCAATCCGGACAAGGCCTGGCAAGGAGCCGCCCAGTCACCCACCGTACCGGCCAAGCCGTCGGGCCCAATGGGCCGTTCCGCCGGCTGCCGGGTCAAGCGGCCGCAGGATCTCTTAAGGGCGGGCAAGGCCTCGGCCATGGTATCTTCGTCCCAGCCCGGCAGGGCGCCGAAGGCCACGGGCAAAAGAAGGGAGAGGTCCCCGCCAGGCGTCTCCGCCCCCACCGCGTCGGGCTTGGAGATGACCGACTTTTGATCGGGCGCTTCGGAGGGACAGGCCGCTAGAAGAAGGCAAAGCCCGCTGACCGCGAGCAGCGGCCAAAATCTGTTGCGGCGAAGACTGGGTGGAACGTTCGGCACGTGAACCGCGTTCTTTCTCATTTCTTATCGGACCAGGTTGTATCGGTTCCGGCCATGGCGGCCCAGGGTCCTTAGTTGGCGCTACCAGTCGCCACCAGGGTCCAGTTGGGGTCACGGCTTCGGGTATTGCGGGCAAAGGTCCAGATATCGGTGATCTTGGCCACATGGCTGGGGTCGCCGTCCACCACCTCGCCATCGGTGTCACGGGTGACGTTCACCTGTTCAGAGACGAACTTCACCGTCACAAAAGCGGTTTTTTGCTGCAGATCCGCCTCGATGATCTCGCTTTCGGTGATCCCGATCAGCGTGGTTTCAAGCTTTTGGTTATTTTCCTCGCGGGCATCGATGGCCTGGGCGAAGTTATCGAAAACCTCGTTTGCCAGCAGGGGCCGCAGGGTCTTTTTATCCCCTCCCGCAAAAGCGCCGATCACCATTTCAAAGGCCATGCGCGCGCCGGTGATGAATTCGCCCGGCTCGAAGGCGCGGTCGGCCAGCTTGATCTTGGTGAGGCCGGCGCCCAAGTCCCCTTCCCCTTCGACCGGGGTTTCGGGCAGGTCGTCGAAAGATTCGTCTTTCCGGCCCAAATCAGCCCCTTCGGGCTTGCCACGGTCGGGCAGATGGACGACCTTATCATCTTCGCCGCCTTGTTGAGGTTTGAAGGGATCGTTGGTCGGCCGCTGCTCGTGCCCGGTGCGTTTGCCCAGCACGCTCCGCAGACGGAAGATAATAAAGGCGGCAATGACGCCTAGAATAATTATGTCTAGAAACGCGAAACTTTCATTCATAAGTCATCAAGTCCGATCCAGCCGATCTTAACGCAAGTCGGCACTATGTGTTGTAAATAAGGAAATGCCAGGGAAAGAGCAAGTATGGCCATCCTTTTATTGGCCCTGTTTATCGGCCTACCGCTTATCGAAATAGCTGTGTTCATTCAAGTGGGTGAACGCATCGGTGTGCTGCCGACCATCTTGATCACCGTGGCGACCGCCGTGGCGGGCTCGATCCTGCTGCGCGCCCAGGGACTTGCCACCCTCACCCGGGCCCGGGCTCAGATGGACCAGGGGGTCATGCCAGCCGAGGAGCTGTTCAACGGCTTTTGCATTTTGCTGGCCGCTTTTTTGCTCTTGGTACCGGGATTCGTGACCGATCTGCTTGGCTTGTTGCTCTTCGTGCCGGCCGTTCGGCAGGCCTTGCGCAAGTTCCTCGCCAAGCGTTTGGAAACCCGCACCAACCAGCGGGTCTTCATCGACGGAGAGGAAGTGGATCTCAGCAAGGGCTGGGACCGGCGCCCCCACGGTCAAGGCGGGCGCGCGCCCGGAGGTGGACCGGGGGGAAACAGACCGGGCCGTAAACCTGGGCGTGGCCCTGGACGGGGGCCGGGTGGCGTCATCGACGGGGAGTTCGAGGATATCACTGATCAGAAGGCGGACGGCACCCCGGCCAACGATTCTGGGACAAAGGGCCCCGCCGAGAATGGCCCGCCGCCGAGATTGCCGCGATGATTTTGGTCCGCCACGGGGAATCCCACTTCAACGTCCATTATTCCAAGACCCGGATAGATCCGGGTATCATCGACCCGCGGCTGACCGACCGGGGCATGGATCAGGCCAAACAGGTGGCCGAGGACCTTGGGCCCTATGATCATCTCCAGGTGATCATCACCAGTCCTTATTGGCGCGCCCTGCACACCGCCGAAATCATTGCCGAATCCTTAAACTTACCGGTCCATGTGGATCCGGTGGTCGGCGAGCGCGCCTTTTTTGCCTGCGATATCGGCTCGCCCACACCGGAACTGAAGGCCCGCTGGCCCCGTTTCAACTTCGCCGATCTGGTGGAACAATGGTGGCCCGACAGCGGCGAAACCCATGACGGCATCCAAGCGCGCAGCGACCGTTTCCGCGACCGCATGGCCGCCCACCCGGCCTGGGAGACCCACCTGGTGGTGAGCCACTGGGGTTTTATCCGCGCCTTGTCCGGTCACGAAGTCTCCAACGCCAGCGTCGTGCGCTTCAACCCGGTGACCGGTGACAGCAAAGTCTTCGGCGACGCCACATAATATTCGCCGGATAATTTTGGCGGGCAAAATCCGCGCCGGTTGTCCGGGTCGCCCAATCGTGTTAAGGCCTGCGCGCCAATGGCGCCCTCAACGGCGGTTTCCATGGCAGCGCCTGTCCCATGGCATCGAATGGTGGCACTCCGTTCCTATCCCAATAAACCCCAAGGAAACCCGATATGGCCGAGCAAGAAAACACACCGCCCATGGTGATCAACACCCAGTACATTAAGGATCATTCCTTCGAAAACCCCAACGCACCCGCCATTTTTGCCGCCATGTCCCAAAACGCGCCGGACCTGAACATCGCCATCGACGTGACCCCGGCCAAGCTCAACGACACCACCTTCGAGGTGGTGCTGTCCATGCGCGCCGAAGCCACCGTGGGGGAAACCACGGCCTTTTTGACCGAGCTGGATTTCGCCGGCATCGTCACCCTGGCCG
>JANQKX010000678.1 GCA_028280915.1 Kiloniellaceae bacterium | reverse complement strand
TCTCGGGAGTAATGACCCATAGGGACGGCTTTTCAGAGTTTTCGGTTAGGCAGCTGATGCGCCGCGATGCCATTCATCGCAAGCATTAGATAACCCTATTGCGCTGTATGGGGCCCGAAAGCTCTGAAAACCCGCCGGAACGGTCGCTTCTGAGAAGGTTCGGAGGGCGTCAACAGGCCTTGACGATGAATGACATCGACTGCGGCTTGTTTCCTACCCGAACCTTCTCAGAAGCGATCCCTATGAGTCATTACTCCCGAGATTTGGTATAAGTCCTTAAAATGGACTGATCTGACCAGTTTCATATCGGGCCTACCCCACCCGAAGGGAGTTATACGACTCTTAAAACCCAATTACAAAAAAGTGACACGTTAAATTTTCTCAATAACCTCGTTTACCGTGATAAAGGAATATACATGTAAATGAGTAATACAATAGTAATCCAAACCACCAAAAAAATTACCGTCAAAAAATGTGGGACGGCGATAAGTATGCCTATCGGAACACCAACAGTAGACCCTAGTGATGAGATTACAATTCCCCAAAAAAAATTGAACTTAAACTCTGTTTTGCAGTTTTTACATGACGCAGCATTGCCTCTAAACTTAAGTAACCTGCCCAATCTATTCAGGCCGATGGTGTCACAAACGGGACACCGTTGATCAAAAATCATCTTTCCGCCCAGCAAATTGTTCGCAAGTACATCAAATCCCGAGACAAAGAAGAGAGATAGGGTCTAGACCCTAATCTTTCCAAAAGGAATCGCTATAGGCCGGTAAGGCCTCGACCATGTGGATGGTGGCGATGGCGTCGCTTTCGATTTCCATCAGAAAAGCCGCGAAGTTGTGCAGCTTGCGGCCCTTGCGCTCGGCTTTGATTTCCACCATGACCATGACCTGGTCGGGCTGGATGGAGAGGATCTGAGTGATCCGCACCTGGGGCCGGACCGTCGCCACGTCCAGGGCGCGGATACTCTCCATAAAGGCGGCGCGGCCGGGCAGGAGGGTGACGCCGCCCTCCGCGTTGGTGATGTGGCTTTGCACATCCTCGGCGAGGCAGGCCGCCATCTCCGTCAGGTCCGCCTTGGCAAAGGCGTCGATGAAGTGGCGAACCAGGGTTTCGGCGGCGCTGCCGTTGCGGCTTGGGGACAAGGTTTCCTCCCGATCGTGATCGTCGTTGCATCATAGGGACGAGAGGAAAGTAACGCGGCCGGGCGACGTTGACCATGCCGTACGCCACTTGGGTAACACTTCGGGGATACGGCGTGTTGCGCGGCGGACCGCCTATTGCAGATACTTGGCCCGCAGCTGGGCGATGTCTTCGTCGGAGAGGCCAAGGCCTTCGCGCAAATAATTGTCGATCGAGCCGTACTCGGCGGTCACGGAGTCGTAAAACCGCGCCAGGTATTCGGGCCGGACCCCCACGGAGGGCCAGACGTCGGCGGCGGTCATCTGTGTCCCCTGGTCGGCGTTGATCTGGGCGGCAACTTCCGCCGCGGTCTGATCCGCATCCACCGAGATGTTGGTGAACAGGAAGTCGGCTTCAATCTGGTCCCGCGGCACCCCGAGCGCGCTCAATAGCAACGCCGTGACCACGCCCGTGCGGTCCTTGCCGCCGGAGCAGTGATAGAGCACCGCCGTATCGTCGGGCTGGGCCAGCAGCACGTCGAATACACCGCGAATTTCATCGGTGTAGTCGATGGGGGTGTAGGCAAAGGACTCTTGGAAAGTTTGGTCCATCCAGTCCGCCTCGGCCGTGCCCGATTTGAGTTTGTCCCTCATTTCGTCGATGAGGGCGCTTTCATTCTCCATGAGGGGGAAATTGTAGCGGACCGGCCCGCCGCCCTCGGGCCACTGGGCGGGCGCCAAGGTCGCTTCCTTGGTGGTGCGCAGGTCGATGATCGCGGCCACACCCATCTGATCGAGCAGGTCTTTGCCGGCCTGGTCGATGTGATCGATCTCGCCGGAACGGATCAAAAGGCCCGACCGCAGGGTCTTGCCGTCCGCCGTGGTCAGGCCGCCCAGATCCCGGGTGTTCTTCACGCCCTCCAAGGGTACCGTCCGATCCTGGGCCAAAGCCGCTGGGGTAAGAACCGATGGGGTGCTCAAAAGCAGGAGCGCAAGCGCGGCCGGAAAAGCGCGCCGCCATGATAGACATTGCATATCACCAGTCCTCGTGAAGTCAGACGCTATAGACCGGCAATCTCCCACACACCCGGATGCCGCCACATCAAAAAATCGTCAAAGTCCGGTCCGGAGGCCAGGCGGCGGGCGCGGGCGGCTAGGCGTTTTCTACCGGCAGGCCAGCCCCACAGTTTTCCAAGGCTTTCGCAAGCTTTTTGACAACGGGGCCACGGGCGTGTTTGTGCAGGAAGTGGCTCGGTATGTGCCTAAGGAACAGTTGGTATTTGTGTTTGTTTCTCTGGCGGTCTTCAGACTCGATAAAGTCCAAAAGCGATATGGCGCTGTCCTCGTTGAAGGCCCAGAGAACCTTGCCCTTGTACGCGATCTGAAAATAGGCGTCCTCGGGCCAGCTAAGTTCCGTTTTTTTCCTAAGGTCGCAGTGGTGGCAGACTATGGAGCCGATATCTTGTCCAACCATACTGGGAGACCAAACGCTGTCGTGCGCCCAGTCCTCTGGCGCATAGCCTTTTGGCAGACCCTCGATCGCTCCTAGCGTGATTCCGTTCAGACCCGGATAATAGATTGCGGCGTGCCAGTTTTGGCCCTGAGAGCCATTAAAAACGCGGTAATCGAATTGATCGCTGTGCCTAAAAAAGGCAATGTCTTGTTTTCGCTCAATCTTTACGATTTCAGCAAATTCAAAACGGGCCGCGCGGGCACAATTGGGGCACCTAACGGTCACCACATGGGGCATGAGATTTAAGTCGTAGTATCCGGTCATTGATCAAAACTTCTCACGCGCGCAATTCAACTATATTTAGCTGAGGTTTTTATTTTATGCCATATTCGCCCTATGGCAGGTAAAAAAGTTTGATCGGCCCTCGTCCGGGAAACTGTTCCAGCAGGTCCATGAGCTGTGGAGGGAATGGGACCCCATGGGCCTGATCGAAAACGGCGCGGCACCTGATGAGGCCTTAGCGAAAAGCCTTAGAGCGTGGTGGTTCAATCGCCTAAATCTGCGGTGATAGTTTGTCCGCTATTTTGCATACAATGAAGGCCTTACCATGTTTTTCGAAGTTTATGTACGTCGAGGCCCCACTCAGTTTGCTGATTTGACGCAATGAAAACGCAATTTATCAGATTGAATAGGGGCTGGAACGCCGATCCGAATATCGCCTCGGCGAGAGTCATTGTGGACGGATCAGATGTGGTTTTGCAGATCCCTCTGAACCACCATCTCTTCGCCACAAAGTTCAAAACAGGCGATCAGGGATTCTTGCGCTTTTCAAATTGCGCGCGTTATCGCGTCACCTGCATCAATGATGAAGGCTGGTTCATGGGGCAGTGCCGTTTCAGCAAGATCGCCCCAGACTGGGGCCACTTTTATGAAATCCGGGGAGATGCCATGGCGGACATGTTCGTGGACCGCGGGGACCCAGATCTGAATGCCACTTTCAAATGGACCAAGGTTGCCGAAGTAGACGGGCCGAGACGTCACTTCCTTTTCTATTTGAAAGACGACACGTTTGAATGCGAAGCAGAGGATTGGTGCTTTGACGACAATCCGGAAAACGCGCTTTTTTAATAAGCTCCAATACGTTCAAATGCCAACCCGACACGGTGTAGTTGGGGGTGAGGCTCGCAAGTTTCGTGGCCGGCTTAGTTTTACCTGTTCAATCCAATGTACCATTGGTTCAAAGGTCCCCCCAGTCCCCAAGGCCCGTCTAACCCGGCCCCTGGAACCGGCCGCCCAGGCGGTAGCGGTCGCCGGGGTGGTAGAGCAGGGCCCAGGTGACCGCCGTCTTGCCGGACCAGGTCTTGCGGCGCAGCAGCAGGCAGGGGGCGTGCTCGGCCATGTCCAGGAGGCGGCGCTCCCGCTCCTTGGGGGTGACGGCAATGATGGTGTGTTCCGCGTCGGTGATGGGCGCGGCGGCCACCAGGTAGTCGTACGGGGTGATCGCGGTGAAGTCCTGGGCCAGGTAGTCGGGGGCCGCCGCCGGGTTCACATAGCGGTCCTCCAACTGGATAGGCACGCCGTTTTCCCGGTGCACGATGATCGAGTGAAACAGCGGCGCGCCGGCGTCGATCTGGAGTTGCCCGGCCTCGAAGGGCGCGGCCCTTTCCCGGCGCAGCAGGTGTAACTCGGCGCTGTGCCGGTTGCCCCGGGCGGTGATTTCATCGGCGATGCTCTTGATGGCGAGCACGGCCGACTGGGGCTTTGCCCCGGCCACGAAGCTGCCCGCGCCCTTGATGCGCTCGATCCAACCGTCCGAGGTGAGCTCCCGCAAGGCCCGGTGCACGGTCATGCCGCTGACCCCCAGGCTCCTGGTGACCTCGTTTTCCGAGGGCCCCTTGCTGCCCTCGGCCCAGTCGCCGGCGATGATCCGGGCCACCACCACCTCCTTGACCCGTTGATAGAGGGGGGCGGGGGCCTCCCCCGCGTCAGGGGGCAGGGATATTTTCACCGGCGCCGGCATGGTTTTTTCTTCCGCTGCCATGGGGACTTGTATAGACAAGTGCGAGGGCTTTGGCCAGCCGGGCCGAGGCCGCCCCCACCGGCCCGTTGCGGAAAGCGCCCCCATGGATCTCTTCGACTTCACCCCCGGCAGCCTGCCCCTGCTGGTCTCCATGCCCCACAGCGGCACCTTCGTGCCCGAGGCCATCATGGGCCGCTTTACCGATCCCGCCCGGGCCTTGCCGGACACGGATTGGCACATTCCCCAACTCTATGATTTCCTGGCCGATAGCGGGGCGGCGGTGCTGAAGGCCAATCATGCCCGCTATGTGATCGACCTGAACCGGGCGCCCGACGGCCAGCCCCTCTATCCCGGCGCCAGCAACACGGAACTCTGCCCCACCTCCAGCTTCGACGAAGGGCCCATCTATCAACCGGGCCAGGGCCTGGGCGAGGGCGAGGTGCAGGAGCGCCGCGCGGCATACTGGCAGCCCTACCACGATGCCTTGGCCGGGGAACTAGCGGCGATCCGGGAGAAGCATGGCATCGCTCTGTTGTGGGACGCCCATTCCATCCGCAGCCGGGTGCCCCGGTTTTTCGACGGCCGCTTGCCCGACCTGAATCTTGGCAGCGGCGATGGCGCGGCGGCGGGGGAAAGCCTCACCGACATTCTGGGCGCGGTGGCGCGGGATGCGGAACACCTGGGCTTCACCCATGCCATCAACGGCCGCTTCAAGGGCGGCTACATCACCCGCCACTACGGCCGCCCGGCCGAGGGCTTTCATGCCATTCAATTGGAGCTGTCCCAGATCACCTATATGGACGAGGACCCGCCCTATGCCTATCGGCCGGATCTGGCCGACAAGGTCAAGCCGGTGATCCATGGCCTGATCCAAACCATGCTGGCCTGGGGCGAGATGGAAGCCGACGACGGCGCTTCGCGCTGAGAACTAAGGCGCCACCTCACCGCCGCGCACCACCTGGTGCAGGGGGTTGAAGCCGAAGCGGTAGGCCAGTGCCGCCGGCTGCTCGACGTTCCAAATGGCGATGTCGGCCGCCTTGCCAGCCTCCAAGGTGCCGTGGCTTTTCTGTAAGCCCAAAGCCTGGGCGGCGTGGCGGGTGACGCCCAGCAGGGCCTCCTCCGGGGTCAGGCGGAAGAGGGTGCAGGCCATGCTCAACATCAACAAAAGGGAGGTGGTGGGCGACGATCCCGGGTTGCTGTCCGTGGCGATGGCCATGGGCACCCCGGCCCGGCGAAAGCCGTCCATGGGCGGCAGCTTGGTCTCGCGCAGGAAATAAAACGCGCCCGGCAGCAGCACCGCCACGGTTCCGGCCCGGGCCATGGCGGCAATGCCCGCCTCGTTGGTGTACTCCAGATGATCCGCCGACAAGGCCCCGTGTTTGGCGGCCAGCGCCGCCCCGCCCAAATCGGACAGCTGGTCCGCGTGCAGCTTCACCGGCAGGTCCAAGGCACGGGCCGCGGTGAAGACCCGGTCCGTCTGTTCGGGCGAAAAGGCAATGCCTTCGCAAAAGGCATCCACCGCGTCGGCCAAACCGGACACCTTGACCTGGGGCAGATGGGCGATCACCTGATCGATGTAATCATCGGCCCGGCCTTCCCATTCCGGCGGCAAGGCATGGGCGCCCAGGAAGGTGGTGCGCACCGTCGCGCCCGCCGCCTGGCCCAATTGCCGGGCCACCCGCAGTTGCTTCAGCTCCGTGTCCAGGTCCAGGCCGTAGCCCGATTTGATCTCCACCGTGGTCACCCCCTCGGCCAGCAGGCTGTCCAGCAGGGGCCGGGTCTTGGCCATGAGGATCTCCGCGGAACTCTCCCGGGTCGCCGCCACTGTCGAGCGAATGCCTCCGCCGGCCCGGGCGATTTCCTCATAGGAGGCGCCTTCCAGGCGCAGTTCGAATTCCCGCGCCCGGTCGCCACCATAGACCAGATGGGTGTGGCAATCGATCAGGCCCGGCGTGGCCCAGCGACCGGCGCCGTCCACGACCTGTTTGGCCAGGCCGCCCGGCGGCCCCGGCAGGTCCTCGGCCGGACCGGCAAAGGCGATCTTGCCGTCCGCGATGGCCAGGGCGCCGCGCTCCACCGCGCCATAGGGCGCCTCGCGGGTCATGCGCGCCAGGCGCAAATCGGTCCAGAGGATGTCCCACATGTCGGCTGTTCTCCCGGATGCCCGCTCTCGGCGCTTTTGGCCACGGAGGCTGTCAAAATTTAGATCGGCGCGAGTTGTATAGACAACTCTTATGACATAAGCTGGCGACTGATCAAAGCGTCTTGCGATTAAAGCATCTTTTGATCAAAGCATTTGGGCGTTGCCGGCATGGCACCGGCGGCGCCCGTTTTCCTAAGCCAGCGGACTGGAGCGCGCCCATGGGCCAAAGCCACCTTTTTGCCGATCACGCCCTTTTGCCGTCCGGCTGGGCCCAGGCCGTGCTTTTCACAATGGACGAGGCCGGGTTCTTGACCGGGGTCGCGCCGGGTGCGGCGCCAGGCGACCATCCCCGCGCGGCCGGGCCGGTTATCCCGGGCATGCCCAACCTCCATTCCCACGCCTTTCAGCGCGCCATGGCCGGTTTGGGTGAGCGGGTCGGCGACGGGGACGACAGTTTCTGGACCTGGCGCGAGGTCATGTACGGCTTCCTGGCCCGGATCACGCCGGAGGACGTGCAGGCCATTGCCGCCGCCCTCTACCTGGAAATGCTGAAGAGCGGCTACACGGCGGTGGGCGAATTCCACTACCTGCACCACGGCCCCGACGGCACGCCCTATGACAGTTTGGGGGAGATGTCCCACCGCATCATGGCGGCGGCCCGGGAGACGGGGATGGGTCTCACTCATCTGCCCGTACTCTACGGCTACGGGGGCTTCGGTGGCCAGGCGGCCAACCCGGGCCAGCGCCGCTTCCTGAACGATCCGGATCGTTTCCTGCAGCTGCTTCAGGACCTGCACCCGGAAATCGCGGCCGACCCCCAATGCGCCTTGGGCATGGCGCCCCATTCCCTGCGCGCCGTCACCGAGGACTCCCTGAACCAGGCCTTGACGGGCCTGGCCGGCCTGGTGCCCGACGCGCCGGTGCACATTCACATCGCCGAGCAAACCAAGGAAGTGGACGACTGCCTGGCCTGGTCCGGCCAGCGCCCGGTGGATTGGCTCTACCAGCATTTCGAGGTGGGTCCGCGCTGGTGCCTGGTGCATGCCACACACATGACCGACGGGGAAACCGCGCAGGTGGCGCGCAGCCGGGCCGTGGCCGGGCTTTGCCCCACCACCGAGGCCAATCTGGGCGACGGCATTTTCCCCGCGCCGGCCTTTCTGGCCCAAAACGGGGTTTGGGGCATCGGCTCGGACAGCCATATCTCCGTGAGCCCCATCGAGGAACTGCGCTGGTTCGAATACGGCCATCGCCTCATCTCCAGGCGGCGCAACGTTCTGACCGCTGAATTGGGCGGATCCAGTCCCTCGGTGGGGGCGGGGCTCTATCGCATGGCCCTGGCGGGCGGCGCCCAGGCCCTGGGCCGGCCCATCGGGTCCCTGGCGCCCGGCGCCCGCGCCGACCTGGTGGTGCTCGATCTTGCCCATCGGGCGCTTTACGGCCGCACCGGCGACCTGTTGCTGGACGCCCTGGTGTTTGCCGGCAACGACACCCCCGTGCGCGACGTCATGGTGGGCGGCAAATGGCGGGTCCGCGAGGGCCGCCACGACGGGGAAGAAACCATCACCCGGGGCTTCCAAAAAGCCTTGGATCATCTGTTAACTTGAGGAAAGCATGCCAGACATAAACTTTACCTATTTGAGCGGCCCCGACATCGATCGCCTGGCCATGACCGAAGACGAGATCCTGGACGCGGTCGAAGGGGGCCTGCGCGCCCAAGGCGAGGGCAAGACGGTGATCGAGCCCCGGGTCCACCTGGAGCCCGACCCGGCCTTTCGCGGCCATTTCAACGTGTTGCGCGGCTATATCGCGCCCCTGGCCGTGGCCGGGGTGAAGATCGTGGGCGACTACGTGGATAACTATAAAAAGGGCCTGCCCTCGGAAATGGCCCTGTTGAACCTCTTCGACCCCACCACCGGCATGCCGCTGGCCCTGGTGGACGCCACCGCCATCACCGACATGCGCACCGGCGCCATGACCGCCTTGGGGGCCAAGTACCTGGCCCGCCGGGACAGCCGGGTGCTCGGCAACATCGGCGCCCGGGGCTCGTCCTATTGGAACGTTCGTTTGATCAATCACCTTTTCCAGTTGGACGAGATCCGGGTCCATTCCCGCCGCCCGGAAAGCCGGGAGCCCTTTGCCGAACGTCTGACCCGGGATCTGGGCCGCCCGGTCCTGGCCGTGGAAGATTGGGAAAGCTGCCTGAAAGGGGCCGACATCATGGTCGAGGCTTCCCGCCTGCCGGCGCCCGAGCCCCTGTTCCGCACCGACTGGGTCAAGCCCGGCGCCTTGGTGGTGCCCTATGGCACCATGTCGTCGGTGGAACTCTCCCTCACCGATATCATGGATAAAATGGTGGTGGACGACTGGGGCCAGTGCAAGGGCGGCAAGCTGGGCTCCCTGCGGGCCCATGTGGAAGCGGGCAAGCTGAGCGAGGCAAGCCTGCATGGGGAGATGTGTCAGGTGGTGACCGGCGCGGTGCCGGCGCGGGAGCGGGACGACGAAACCATTTTGTTTTGGCATCGCGGCCTTTCCCTTTCCGACATTGCGCTGGGCATGGCGATGTTGCATAAAGCCTCCCGCATGGGCATCGGGCAGTCGTTGCGGTATGCTTGATTCATCCGTGCCCCGCAAAATCCGCCGTTAGCAGGGGGCCGCTATGGATAGGGGCCCACTGTAAAAGGGAAAAGCCGCGCCATGGTCGATGTCGCCCAATTTTACGATGACCTCAGCGGCTATTATCACCTCTTGTTCCAGGACTGGCAGGCGGCCGTGGATCGCCAAGCGGCGGTCTTGGATCGCTTGCTGGCGGCCGAAAGCGGGCCGGGACCGAAAAAGATTCTCGATTCCGCTTGCGGTATCGGTACCCAGGCCCTGGGTTTGGCGGCCTGCGGGCACGCTGTGCGGGCCAGCGACATCTCGCCGGTGGCGGTGGCCCGGGCCAAGCGGGAGGCGGAGGCGCGGGAGCGGGACGACGAAACCATTTTGTTTTGGCATCGCGGCCTTTCCCTT
>JANQKX010000134.1 GCA_028280915.1 Kiloniellaceae bacterium | reverse complement strand
CTCCACCACGGCCCGGATCATCTGCAAGATACCCGGGTGATCGGCCCGAGCCAAGCCGGCGACCGCGGGATTGTCCCGGGCCGCGGCGGTGCCGTATTGGATCAAATCGTTGGTGCCGATGGAATAAAAGTCCGCGTCGTAGGCCTCGGCGGTGATGGCGGTGACCGGCACCTCCACCATGATGCCCAAAGCCGGCTGGGCCCAGGCGATCCCGGCCGCCGTGAGGTCGCGCCCCAAGTCTGCCATGAGGGCGCGGGTTTGGCTCACCTCTTCCGGCAGGGTAATCATGGGCAGCATGACCTTCAAGGGCCCATGGGCGGCGGCCCTGAGCAGGGCTCTGAGCTGCACCTTGAACACGGCCATGCTGCGCAAGGACAAACGAATGCCGCGCACGCCCAGGAAAGGGTTGCTTTCATGATCGCTCGTGAGGCCGGGCAGGGGCTTGTCGCCGCCGGCGTCCAAGGTGCGGATGGTCACCGGCCGGCCATCGGCCCAATGGATCAAGTGGCGATAGCTGGCGTATTGGCTTTCCTCGTCGGGTGGGCCGTCTTGAAACAGCAGTTCCGTGCGGGTCAGCCCCACCCCGTTGCAATGGGATGCCGGGATGCCGTCCAGGACGGAGGGATGGTCCACGTTGATGAGGACGGAGACGGGGGTACCGTCGGCCATGGCGGCCGGCCGGGCCGCCTGGGCCGCTAGACCCTCGGCCGCTTGCGCTAGCGCTGTCCTGCGCTGGGCCATAGCGTCGCGGGTTGACGGGCTCGGGTTCAAGATCAGACGGCCCGCCTCGCCATCCAGGATGGCGACATGGTCGTTCCGCACATTGTTCATTTGGTCATCAAGACTCACCCCCAGCCCCACCACCACGGGCAGGCCCTTGGCCCGGGCCAGCAGGCAGACATGGCTGGTGGGGCTGCCGTCGCCCATGGCGATCCCGGCGACCGTCTCCGGGTCCATTTCCAAAAATCGGGACGGCGGCAAGTCCCGCGCGAAAACGATGCTGGGCCGCGGCGGGCTCAGGGCCGTGTCATCGCTGCTGTGCAATTGGGCCCAGACCCGGTCCCGCAGGTCGGCCAGATCCGCGGCCCGGGCACTGAAAACTGCGTCGCCCGCTTCGTCCCCATCGTCGGCGCTATATTCGGCGATTTCCCGATCCAGCCCATCGCGCCAAGCCAGGTCGGCGGCCCTGCCGGCCGCGATGGCATCATGGATAGGGTTTAGGAGATCCTCGTCCTCCAGCAGGGCGAGCTGAAACGCCAGTATGTCCGCCGCTTCCTCCGACACTTGGCCCGCCAGTGTTTCCAGTGCCGCCTGGCTGGCGGCAATCGCCCCATCGAGGGCGACTCTCTCCTCATCGGAGTTGCCGGACACCCGATGGGCTTGGGATGATTCGGGTAGAACGAACAAGGGCGCCACCACCACACCGGTGGTCACCGCGATTCCTTCTATCGTTCGTTCCTCGGCCATACTCACCCGCAATCAACTCAATCCGTGAAATCCCGTTCCGTCAGGCCCACCAATTCGCCGATGGCCTGGGAGGCGTCTTCGCCCGTGGCGCGGAAGTGCAGGGTCTCTCCGTGGCGGACCTTCATCTTCATCACCGCGTTGGGCGACTTGGCATTTACCCATTTGTCCAACTCGCCGGCCCGCACCTCGATGGCGGCGGAAAAGCCCTTGGCAAGCTTGGTGAGCTTCACCGCCGGGCGGGCGTGCAGGCCGGTGGGGTCCTGAATGACTGCCTGACCATGGACCACGTTTTCCCCATTGGCGGTGCCGGTCATGACAAAAACTCCTCGGCGGTGGCTTTTACCCCGTCCAGCGACCCGCCCCCGGCGGCCTCCGTCGCGGCCATGACGGCGCCCTCCACGATGGGAGCGTTACAGATGACGATGTTGTCCTGCATGGCCTCGGGCAGCATCTCAATGGCCATCTCGCTGTTGGTTTCCGCGCCGCCCAGATCGACCAGGATCGCCACCCCTTGCGGGCCGTAGACGGACTCGATCGCGGTCATGATCTTGCCCACGTCCGTGCCCAGGCCGCCGTCCGGGTTGCCGCCGCAATGGGCCACCTTCACTTCGTCGCCCACCATTTCCTTGACCATGTCCGCCGCGCCCTGCGCCACTTGCGGCGAGTGGGAGAC
>JANQKX010000666.1 GCA_028280915.1 Kiloniellaceae bacterium | reverse complement strand
GGCGCGCTGGGACGGGACGGCTGCAGGGGCTTGGGCGGAATGGGCTCGGCCGGGGCCGCGTGCCGGGCCCAATCGGGCAGGCCCGACACCCCTGGCGGGACAGCCGCCAAAACCGGCCCCTCTTCCTCCGGCTTGGCGGCCAACTGGGGTACCTGGATGCGCCAGGCATCCCCTTCCCACCCGCTTTCGGTCAGATGAGCCGCCATGCCGGCCTTGTAATCCAGCGCCTCTTTCGCCGCGGCGAGCGGCGCCGCGTCCCCCTCGAAGGCCTCGCGGATCAGGTTGTACCAGGCACCCGGCGGGGCCTTTCGTCCGCCCTGCCAGCCGGTCACGTAAAGGCGGTCCTCCGCCCGGGTCATGGCCACATAGAGCAAGCGGCGGTATTCCTGCTGTCGGGCGAGCCGCACCTTGGCCCGGGCCATGGCCGCGGCAGGGCCGTCGAAGCGCCGGTTCAAGGGCCAAAGGGGCACGCCGTCGGCTCCGTCAAGCCACAGCAGGCCGCTCCGCTCCTGGGGTTCCTGCAGGGTATCGGGCAGGAAAACGATAGGCGCCTGCAGGCCCTTGGCGCCGTGCACGGTCATGACCCGCACCACGTCGTGGCCATGCTCCATATCCCGCTTGATCTCCGTCTGCCCCAGTTCCAGCCAGTGTAGGAAACCTTCCAGGGACGGCACATTCTCCCGTTCATAGGTCAAGGCCAGGCCGAGGAACTCCTCGATGGGGTCCGCGGCCTCCGGGCCCAGGCGCCGCAGCAGCTTGTGACGGCCCCGCCCCGGCCCCAAAATCTCCCCGTAGAGGTCATAGGGCCGTTTAAAATCCACCCTGGCCAAGAGGCCCGAGAGTGTCGCGGCCGCTGTCCCATAGGGCGGCTGGTTGCCCACCGCGCGCAAGGCCTGCCACAGGCTTCCCGGGCGGCCGTGGGCGATCTGGAACAACTGCTCTTCGTCCAAGCCGAAGAACGGCCCTTTCAAGACGCAGGCCAAGGTGAGATCGTCCTCCGGCAGCAGCAGGAAGCGGCCCAAGGCAATCAAGTCCATGACCGCCAATTGGTCGGTCAGGACCATGCGGTCGACGCCGGCCACGGGCACGTCCAAGCCTTTCAGGGCGCGCACGATCTCCTCCACCAAGGCATCCCGGCGCCGCACCAGGACCAGAATGTCACCGGCCCGAACGCGCCGATGCTGGGAGGCCAGCCAGGCCTCCTCGCCGACGGCGCCGACTTCTCCCTTGACCCAATGGGCGATCTTCTGGGCCATGGCCTGGGCCAGGCGGGTGCGGGCGGAGAGCGCGTTTTGCCGCTCCAGGGGCAAGGACCAGGGCGCCGTATCCTCGCGGGACGGCGGCGCCACCATGGGCCAGAGCTCCACCTGACCGCCTTGGGCGTCCCGCACGGGAAAATGTTGCAATTCCTGCAAATCCGGCACCACCCCCTCGGCCACGTCGGGCGCCGCGAAGGTGCCGTCCACCGCCTGCAAAACCGGGATCGTGGAGCGGAAAGACACACCCAGATCCACGTTCTCCCAGGCCATCTCGGCCTGCTGGACCCGCTGGGCGAAGTAATGCCGCATGCGGTCAAAGGCCGCCGGATCGGCCCCTTGGAAGGAATAGATCGACTGCTTGGCATCGCCCACCACGAAGATGGTGCGGGGCCGGTCCGCCGCCCCCTCGCCGGCGAAAAACTCGTCAGTCAGGGCTTGGACCACTTGCCACTGGTCCGGGTTGGTATCCTGAGCCTCGTCGATCAGGACGTGGTCCAAGCCGCCATCCAACTTAAACAACACCCAGGGCGCGACCCCGGACCGCTGCAGCAAGTCCCGGGTCAGCAGGATCATATCGTCATAGTCCAGCAAGGACTGGGCCCGCTTGCGCCCCTGATAGGCCTGGATCACCGCCAGGCCGACTTGCAAAAAGGCCTCGGTGGCTTCCGCCACGGTCACGGCATTAAGGCGTTGGCGCAGCTCGAAGAGACGCTCGGCCTCCCGCGCCAGCACCTCCGCCCCGTCGGGTGCCTGCGCCAGGGCATCTTTGTGGATCAGACGCTTATAGGCCTCGCCCCGGCCCTTTTCGGTGAAAAAGGCGCCCAGGTAATCGTCAAAGCCCGCTTCCCGTTGATCGGGGGACGCCAGCCAATCGGCGATCGCCCGGCCGTGTTTTTGATCGGTTTTGCCGCCACCCAACATGGCCTCGGCCACCCGGGTCAGAGACGTACCGTCAAAAGCATCGGACCGGCAGGCCGGCGCCAAGATCGACTCCCGGGTTTCCTCCGGACCCACGCCCAAGGGGTCGCGCAGCGCCGCAAAAAGCCCCGCCTCGCCGCCCAGGAGCCGCACCAGGGCGGTCAGCCGGCCTCGCTGGCGCAGCAGGTCATCCAACAGCTCGGCGAAGGTACTTTCGGCGGCGTGCTGGGAAATCCGCGCCAGGCAGTGGGCCACGTCCTCATCCGGGTCCGCCCCCTGCCCGGCCAGGACCGCCAAACGCGCTTCCGCCAGCATTTCGCTGGCCTGACGTTCTTCCAGGCCCCGGAATTGGGGCGAGATCCCCGCCTCCAAGGGAAAGCGCCCCAGGAGGGACTGGCAAAAGGCATGGATGGTCTGGATCTTCATGCCGCCCGGCGCATCGAGCACGCGCGCGAAGAGCCGCCGAGCCCGGTTTAGCCGGTCTTCGTCGTGCGGCGGGCCCGGCAAGTCGTTCAACTCCGCCGCCAGATCCGCGGACGGCAGCGTCGTCCAGCGCGCCAGACGCTGGGCCAGGCGGTTGGCCATCTCCGCCGCCGCCGCCTTGGTGAAGGTCAGACACAGGATCCGCTCGGGCGGCGTGCCGTGCAGCATGAGGCTGAGCACGCGGTCGGTCAGGACCTTGGTCTTGCCGGTGCCGGCAGACGCCGCGACCCAGGTGGACTCCGCCGGGTTCGATGCGCGCCGTTGCTGGACCGCCGGGTCGACGGGCA
>JANQKX010000648.1 GCA_028280915.1 Kiloniellaceae bacterium | reverse complement strand
AGGCCAGTATGGTCAGAGGGCGGTCCTGGGGCACAGCGGGGGCTTGGGCCAAAAAGTCGGTCAGGGCGGTCAGGTCGCAGGCGGCGGAATTGGTCTTTGCCTCGACCTCCGCGGCGGCCCGGGCGGGGCTGGTGCCGGCCTGCATGAGCAACTGGCCCAGGCCCAGGGAGCCGCCGATCAATACGTAAAGCCCCAGGCTGCGGACCAGGGCCCGGCGGGTGGTGTTTGTCATGGTTTCCGTCCGATCGAACAGCCGGTCCAAAAGCAGGGCCACGGCCATGACAAAGAGGCACTCGGCAAATCCCGCCAAACGCACGTGGGCGATGGACAGGGGCCAATAAAGGGTGATGCCGATCAAGAGGAAGCACCAGCCGTACCACTGCCTGTTGTCCGCCTCCCGCCACAGGAGCCATAACAAGGTGGGCAGGGCAAAGGCCCCGAGGCCGAAGTAATAGATGAACTCGCCCAAAGAACGGGTGGAGGTGGGCGTGACCGCGCGCATCTCCGTCACCCGACTGAGCCAAATCTCGATCACCCGCGGATCGGTCTCGGCCATGGCGCCGCGGAAAAAGTCGGGAAAGGCCAGCAAGACGGCAAGCCCCGCCAGGGGCCCGCAGATCAGCACCATGCCCGCGCGGCTAACGCGCCCGGACGCCAAGACCCAGCGGGTCCGTTCGGCCAGCAGCGCCAGCAGCCAAAATCCGGCCGCGACGGTGCAGACGATGATGTGGGGCCAGGATATCTGGTCGTAAAAGGTCCGGGTCAGTTGACCCGGGGGATGCTCGGCAAAAAGGGCGATGATCACGACGGTGATCAGCCCCAGGGCAAAAGCCCCGTTCTGGGCGGTGCGGGCCTTGCCGTGCAGCAGCCAGGGCAGGCCCAGCGCCAGCAGGCAGGCCAAGGTCAGGATCAGCAGTTCAGGGCTCAGCCACAAGCCGAAGCCCGCGGCCGCGCCGGCAAAAAGGGGTGCGCGCCGGTCTTGCCCGTCCATGAGGGCGCGGAACATGAAGCCGGCGGCCAGCACAAAGACAAACAGCAGCAGACTGTGGTGGTCGGCCCGGCCCAGCACGAAATAGGGCAGGGCGGCCGGCTGCAGAAACAGAGCGGCCAGGGGCGCGATCCAGCGGTTGGGCTTCAACAGGGGGGCCATGGCCCAGATAAAGGCAAAGGCCGTGGCCAGCTGAAGCAGGGGGGAAACCAGGGCGCCGGCCCAAAACAGTCCGGCCTTGGCGCCCAGCAAAGGGGTTAACAAAAAGGAAAAACCAATCAGCAGCAGGTCAAGGGGCCGGGTCCAGTGCAACACTTCGCCATAGGGGGCGTTGCTGTTGGCGATGCTGCTGTCGTACCAGGCGCCGCTATTCAACAGATGGCCGACCCGGACCAGGCGCATGTAACTGTCCGTATCCACCAACTTGCCGTCCAAGACCGGGGAGCCGTGGTAAAACAGCATCAGCCCATGGAGAAGACCCCAAATCAGGATCAACATGACATAAGGGAGATAACGGCGTGGCTCGGTGGTCATTTTTAGGTCGTAGCCGATGGGTCTTGGACGATGATTGGGCCTAGGATTCAAAGTAGGAGTCGGGCCTCGCATCGCGCGCTTGACCCCGGACAAGAGCATGCGCATAAGGCATTAAGGTTCGCTGAAAACGGGCGCCGGCGGGCTCGAAGGGATGGTAATTCGCCCCATCCGGTGAAAGGAAGACGCCAGATGCCGCCAAAACGCACCCCGGCGCTGATGCTGCAGGGAACCGGTTCGGACGTGGGCAAGTCCCTCCTGCTGGCCGGTTTGTGCCGGGCTTTTGCCCGCCGCGGGCTGGCGATGCGGCCCTTCAAGCCGCAGAACATGTCCAACAACGCGGCCGTGACCGTGGAAGGTGGGGAGGTGGGCCGGGCACAGGCGCTTCAGGCCCGGGCGTGCGGTGTGCCCCTGTCCAACCACATGAACCCGGTCCTCATGAAGCCACAAAGCGAGATCGGCGCCCAGGTGGTGGTCCAGGGCAAGGTCTATGGCACCTTCCGCGCCCGGGATTACTTTCGCCAGAAATCCCAGCTCATGCCCTTCGTGGAACAGTCTTTCCAGCATTTGGCGGAAGAAGCCGATCTGGTCTTAGTGGAAGGGGCGGGCAGCCCCGCCGAGGTCAATCTGCGGCAAGGGGACATCGCCAACATGGGCTTCGCCGAGCAGGCGGACGTTCCGGTGGTCCTGGTCGGGGATATCGATCGGGGCGGGGTGATCGCCAGTATCGTGGGCACGGCCGTGCTGCTGCCCCCATCGGAAAAGGCGCGGATCAAGGGCTTCATCATCAACAAGTTCCGGGGTGACAGCAGCCTCTTTGCCGAGGGTATGGAAATCATCGCCGGCCACACGGGCTTTGAGCCCCTGGGCATCGTGCCCTATTTCCGCGACGCGGCGCGCCTGCCGGCGGAGGACGCGGTGGCCATGGATCACCTGGCGCCGGCCGCGTCCGGTGGCCAAATTCGCATCGCCGTGCCGGCCTTGGCGCGCATCGCCAACTTTGATGATTTCGACCCCTTGATCGCCGAGCCGGACGTGCGTCTGGACTTTATCAAGGCCGGGCAGGCCCTGCCCGGGGACGCGGACCTGGTGATCCTGCCCGGCTCCAAGGCGACCCTTGCCGATCTGGCGTTTTTCCGGGAGCAGGGCTGGGACCTGGACCTAAAGGCCCACCTGCGCCGCGGCGGCATGGTGCTGGGCATCTGCGGCGGTTACCAAATGCTCGGCAGCCACATCGACGACCCGCAAGGGATAGAAGGCCCGCCCGGCGGCGCGGCCGGCCTGGGGCACTTGCAAATCGAGACCGTCATGCGGGGTAAAAAGTCCCTGATCGAGGTGACGGGCCGGGACTGTCTCGACGATCAAGCAGTCGACGGGTTCGAAATGCACGTGGGCGATACACAAGGGGTGGATCTGCAGCGGCCCCTCTTGACCTTGGGGGAACGGCCCGACGGGGCCATCTCGCCGGACGGCAAGATCCAGGGCTGTTACCTGCACGGCCTGTTCCGCAGTGATGGCTTCCGCCACGCCTATTTGTCCCGCCTGAAGGCCCGTCACAGCAGCGGCCTCATGTTTGAGGCGGAAATCGACCGCATCCTCGACCTTTGGGCCGATCATCTGGAGGCCCAGCTCTCCCTGGACCGGATTTGGCAGCTGGCAAAGGCCAGGTGAAGCCGCGTTGCGTGCTCGGTCAAGAAAGAGTCGTTAACAGTTAACTCGCGGCTCCCCCCTGGTTATATTTGATTCTTAGGGAACGATGGGTCTTGGCAAAAAAAGTGGCCCGCCAAGGGGCGGCCTTTGGGTGCACGCGGCTTTGGGATGGGAGATGATCCTCCATTGGCCGCGGCATGGGAGCAACCGCCAGGTCACCAGACTCCGCGAGAGTCACCTGGCTCTTTGATAAAAGAGGCAAAAAGAATGGCTGAGGGTCAAGTGGCGAGCCGGCGTCGGGGCGGACGGGACGCCCGGCGCGAGATGCGGGCAATGCCCATTCCCGAGGACAAGCGTGCCGTGCAACCGGGCTTGGAAGGCGGGCGCTACCATGTGCTGACCGAGGCCGAGGTGGTAAGGGTCCACCGGGCCGCCTTGGACGTGCTGGAGCAGATCGGGCTGGCCGAGGCCATCCCCTCGTGCATCGAGATGGTCACCGCGGCGGGCGGCAAGCTGACCGACGAAGGCCGTCTTTTGTTTCCCCGCGCCCTGGTGGAGGACACCATCGCCAAGGCGGCGCGCCATTTTGTGCT
>JANQKX010000614.1 GCA_028280915.1 Kiloniellaceae bacterium | reverse complement strand
AGGGGTGGAAGGCCTGTCCAGCATCGGCCTGAGCTGGTGGGAGGCCTTTTTTGGCCTTATGCACGGCTCCCTGGGCGAGACCTCGGCGCTGGCCTGCCTCTTGGGTGGGGCCTTCCTGATCTATACCAGGATCGCCAACTGGCGCCTGATCGCCGGCTGCGTCATCGGGACGGTGGTCATGAGTACCATCTTCAACCTGATCGGCTCGGATACCAATCCCATGTTCGGCATGCCGTTCTGGTGGCATCTGGTGCTGGGCGGTTATGCCTTCGGCCTGGTTTACATGGTGACCGAGCCGGTTTCGGCGGCCATGACCAACATGGGGCGATGGTGGTACGCGATCCTGATCGGCGTGATGGCCGTGCTGATCCGCGTGGTCAATCCGGCCTTTCCGGAAGGCATGATGCTGGCCATCTTGTTTGGTAATGTTTTTGCGCCTCTGATCGACTATCTAGTGGTACAGGCCAATGTACGCCGGCGACGGAGGCGCAATGTCTGAGCAACCCACATCTCCGGATAAGGGCAAAAGCAAGGCCGGCCCCTTGCGCGCCTTCTTGGCCCTGCCCAACGAGGACCCGCGCAAGATGGTCGGCGTGGCGGTGGCCTTGTGCCTGGTCTGCGCGGTCTTGGTTTCCGCCTTTGCCGTGGGCCTGCGCCCCATGCAGGAAGCCAACAAGGTCCTGGAAATCCGCCGCAACATCCTGCAGGTGGCCGGCCTCATGCGGCCGGGCGTGCCCATCGACGAGCTGTTCAAGCAGGTGGAGCCGCGCACGGTGGACCTGCGTACGGGCGAATTCACCGACGCGGTCGACCCGAATACCTTTGACCAGCGCCAGGCGGCCCGGGACCCGGCCCTGAGCGACGCCCTGACGGCGGACCAGGATCTGGCCGGGATCAAACGCCGGTCCCACTATGCCGTCGTCTACCTGGTCAAGGACGATGCAGGTCAGGTGACCACGGTGATCCTGCCCGTGCACGGCTATGGCCTGTGGTCCACCCTCTACGGCTACCTGGCGGTGAAGCCGGACGGGCGGGAGATCGTCGGCCTGCAGTTCTACGAGCATGCGGAAACGCCCGGCCTGGGGGGCGAGGTGGACAATCCCAACTGGCGCGGCCAATGGCCCGGGAAGTTGATCACCGATGAAAACGGCGACCTGAAGATCCACGTGGTCAAGGGCGCCGCGGCCAGCGGCCCGGAAGGCGCCTATCAGGTAGACGGCCTGGCCGGCGCCACCCTCACCGCGCGGGGGGTCGACAACCTGGTGCGCTATTGGGTGGACAAGGACGGCTTTGGGCCCTTTTTGAAGAATTTGCAAAAGGAGCTGGCGCAAGATGGCTAGCCGCAGACAGCTGATCACCGATCCGGTATTTGAAAACAATCCGGTCATCCTGCAGACCCTGGGCATTTGTTCGGCCTTGGCCGTCACCTCCTCCTTGAAGGTCTCCTTGATCATGTGCCTCGCGCTGACCAGCGTGTGCGCCTTTTCCAACCTCTCCATCAGCATGATCCGCCACCACATTCCCGGCAGCATCCGCATCATCGTGCAAATGGTGATCATCGCCTCCCTGGTGATCGTGGTGGACCAGATCCTCAAGGCCTTTGCCTATGAGATCTCCAAGACTCTCTCGGTCTTCGTGGGCCTGATCATCACCAACTGTATCGTGATGGGCCGGGCCGAGGCTTATGCCATGCAAAACCCGCCGCTGATGAGCTTCCTGGACGGGATCGGCAACGGCCTGGGCTATAGCGCCATTCTGATCGGCGTGGCGGTGATCCGCGAGCTGTTCGGCGCCGGCACCCTCATGGGCGTCACGATCCTGCCCTCGGTGGCCAACGGCGGCTGGTATTATCCCAACGGCCTGCTGCTCTTGCCGCCCAGCGCCTTTTTCATCATCGGCGGCTTCATCTGGGTGCTGCGCACGGTCAAACGGCGCCAGCGGGAGAAGGTGGACTTCGTGATCATGGACGCACAGGTGAAGGAGCACGGCTGATGGAGGCCTATCTCAGCCTGTTTGTGAAGGTCATCTTCGTCGAGAACCTGGCGCTCGCGTTTTTCCTCGGCATGTGCACCTTCCTGGCCGTGTCGAAGAAGATCAGCACCGCCTTCGGCCTGGGGGTGGCGGTGGTCGTGGTGCAGGTCATCACGGTGCCGGCCAACAACCTGATCCTGAACCTCTTCCTGAAGCCCGGCGCGCTCTCCTGGCTGGGTCTGGGCGACACGGACCTGACCTTCCTGGGTCTGATCAGCTATATCGGCGTGATCGCCGCCATGGTGCAGATCCTCGAGATGACCTTGGATAAGTTCTTTCCCGCCCTCTACAACGCCCTGGGCATCTTCCTGCCCCTGATCACGGTGAACTGCGCCATCCTGGGCGGCACCTTGTTCATGGTGGAGCGGGATTACGACTTCGGCGAGAGCGTGGTTTACGGCCTGGGATCGGGCGTGGGCTGGGCGCTGGCCATCGTGGCCCTGGCGGGCTTGCGCGAAAAGCTGAAGTACAGCGACATACCGCCGGGCCTGCGCGGGCTAGGCATCACCTTCATGACCGCCGGCCTCATGTCCTTGGCGTTCATGTCCTTTTCCGGGATTCAGTTGTAGTCGGCGGTGGTTGTCGCCAAGTAAGTAAGGGCCCATTGAAGTAGGCATCACCATGATTGATTTTGTCGCCGGCGTCATCCTCTTCACCATCGTCATCCTGGCCTTGGTGGCGCTGATCCTCTTCGCCCGCTCCAAACTGGTGGCCAGCGGCACCGTGGACATTCTGATCAACGACGAGCGTACCATTCATGCGCCCGTCGGCTCCAAGCTGCTGGGGGCCCTGGCCGGCGAGAACCTCTTCGTGGCCTCGGCCTGCGGCGGCGGCGGCACCTGCGCCCAGTGCCGGGTGCAGATCTTCGAGGGCGGCGGCTCCATCCTGCCCACCGAGCTGTCCCACATCACCAAGCGGGAGGCCCGGGAGGGCGACCGACTGTCCTGCCAGGTGGCGGTCAAGCAGAACATGAAGATCCGCGTCCCCGACGAGGTTTTCGGGGTCAAGAAGTGGCGCTGCAAGGTACGCTCCAACGACAACGTGGCCACCTTCATCAAATGCCTGGTGCTGGAGTTACCCGAGGGCGAAAACGTGGATTTCCGCGCCGGCGGCTACATCCAGATCGAATGCCCGCCTTACCAGCTGGGCTTCAAGGAATTCGACGTGGCCGAGGAGTATCGGGAGGATTGGGACAAGTTCAATCTGTGGGACCTGCACGTCAACAATGAAGAGCACGTGGTGCGCGCCTATTCCATGGCCAACTACCCCGAGGAAAAGGGCGTCATCATGCTCAACGTGCGCATCGCCACCCCGCCGCCCCACGCCGACCCCTCAAAGGTGCCGTCGGGCATCATGTCGTCCTACATCTTCAACCTGAAGCCGGGCGACGACGTCACCATCTCCGGGCCCTTCGGCGAGTTCTTCGCCCGGGACACGGAAAAGGAAATGGTGTTCGTGGGTGGCGGCGCGGGCATGGCGCCCATGCGCTCCCACATCTTCGACCAGCTGAAGCGCCTGTCGTCCAAGCGCAAGATCACCTTCTGGTACGGCGCCCGCAGCAAGCGGGAGATGTTCTTCGTGGAAGACTTCGACCAGCTGCAGGCGGAGAACGAGAATTTCAAGTGGCACGTGGCCCTCTCCGACCCCCAACCCAACGACGATTGGGACGGCGAGACGGGCTTTATCCACAACGTGCTCTACGAGAACTATCTGAAGAACCACCCCGCACCCGAGGAATGCGAATTCTATATGTGCGGCCCGCCCATCATGAACACCTCGGTGATCAACATGCTCTTGAACCTGGGCGTGGAGCGCGAAGACATCATGCTGGACGACTTCGGCGGCTAGCGGGCAGGGCCCGCCGCCTATGGTTTGGCTGGCGAGTTGGCCCCGCCGTCCCTAAGTATGGATGGCGCTAAGTAATGAAGTAATAGTCGAGAGACTTTGGATCGAGAATACCCATGGGAACCACCATTGCCCTTGCTTTTGTTGTCTTGCTGCTGTCCGTGCTCGGCATGGCCGTGGGCGTGCTGATTGCCGGCAAGCGCATCAAGGGCAGTTGCGGCGGCCTGAACGCCATCCAGGGCCTGGACCGCTGCGGCGTCTGCGGCCGGGACCTGGAAGACGGCGCGTCAACCTCCTGCGGCAAGGCCAATCCAAAAGCCGGCTGATCCAAAGGCTGGCTGAGCGGCTTTAGAGCTGCACCTCGAAAAACGCCACCACCAGAAAGCAGGCCAGGCAAAGTCCGCCGAAGATCAAGCGCCGCCGAAAACCCCGCGGCCCCTCCTCCCGCCAGGCATCCAAAAACTTGCGCCCGGCGATGACGAACACCGCCAGCACAACGATGTAAACCCAGCGATCCTCTCCCATGCTCTCTACCGAACCTGCATGCCACAATAGCCGGCTATCATAACGATCAGCTGAGGTCTTGGTAAGCGGGCAAAAGTAAGGGACAATCCGTCGGCGAAGTGACCGACCAACCTTCCCGTTGGATTCTTGTGATGACTCGAGACAAAAAGACCGCTGCCCCGCCTCGCCCAAGCTGCCTCTACGATGATCCGGAATTTTTCGAGGGCTACAAGTCACTGCGGCAGAACGACACTGGGCTGAACAGCGCCATCGAAATTCCGGCCATGAGGGAATGCCTGCCCAACTTGCGCGGGCTCTCCATTCTCGATCTGGGCTGCGGCTTTGGCGATTTCGCCCGCCACGCGCGGGAGCAGGGCGCTGAGTCGGTGGTTGGCATCGATGCTTCCGAGCGCATGCTGACGTCAGCAAAACAAAATACCAACGACCCCGGCATTACCTACCTGTTTAGGAAAATGGAGGACTTTCATACCGATCCGGCCACCTTTGACCTTGTGGTCTCTTCCATGGCCATTCACTATGTCGCCGACTACGAAGCACTGGTCCAGGCCATTTTTTCGTGGCTTACAGATGGCGGCGTTTTGGCCTTTTCGGTCGAACACCCCATTTGCACAGCTAATCCGATAGGTTGGATCCAGAACGAAAACGGGGATGAGAAATTCTGGCCGTTGGATTGCTATCAAGATGAAGGGCGTAGAGACACCACCTGGTTCGTGGACGGCGTGGAAAAATTCCACCGCACCCTGGAAACTTATGTGCGGCAACTCTTGGCTGCCGGCTTTACTTTGCGCCACCTGGCCGAACCAGCCCCCTCACTAACCACCATCCAGGAAAGGGAGGAACTGGTGCAACACTTGCGCCGACCTCCCCTTCTCGTTCTAGCGGCGGAAAAGCAAGTGGCCCCAAATTCCCACTGATTGGGACTTTGAAATTTCCCGCCGCCTTACAGGCAGGCATTTGAACTCGATATTTGGCCGGATAAGTGATGACAATACCAACAGGACTAACAGAGCATATCTTGGACCTGGAACGCCGCTTGCTTGACCCAACGATTCGTCAGTCGAAAAGTGATCTCCTGACTTTGCTCGCAGATGACTTTTTGGAAATAGGTCAATCTGGCCGTATCTATGACAGGAAGACGGTTCTCGACCACTTACAAGAGACTCCGGGTTTTGATGGCCCGCGAACGATCGAGAGCTTTCACCTGCGACTCCTATCCACAACAGTGGCCCAAGCCACGTATCGGATCAAAGAAACCGGCACGCTTCGATCATCCATCTGGCTGCACAAAGAAAAGAAATGGCAGATGGTGTTTAATCAAGGAACACCGTCAAAGGAAGGATAAGACTCCCAAAATGGCACTTTCTCTTTCCCGCCAAGGAGTGTAACGACTGGGCTGTTATCATGATGTACGACTTCGTCAGACCTTCGAGCGACGAAGAGTGGCAGGCCTATCACGACATTCGCCGCACCGTGCTTTTTGAAAACCGGGGGCGTGTGGGGGTCTATGACCCCCACCATCCTGATGAGTTTATGCCCAACCATCACCCGCGATTGTTCCTGATTGACCGCCAGCCGATTGGCGTGGTGCGCATCGATATGGTCGGGACCGTGGCATGGCTGCGACGGGTGGCCATTGCGCAAGGGTTCCAACGCTCAGGGCACGGGCGGCTGTTGCTCAAGCTTTCAGAACAATTTGCGCGAACCCGATCCGCAACACGGGTCGAATCCTCCGTGGCTGCGGATGCTGTAGGATTTTATCGGCGGTGCGGCTATATGGTTCGCAGCCTTTCCAAGGACGCCCCATCGGTCTTGATGGTCAAGGAACTCAAATAGGCTAGCCCAGCCCTAATAGTCCTGGTTCAGGGCCTCCACGGCGGGGATTTCTTCTTCCCGGCGGGCGATGTAGGCCTGGAGGGCTTCGTCGGTGGCCGGGTCCAGTTTGGGTTCCTCGTAGGCGTCCAGCTGGGCGCGGGCTTCGGTCAGCGCGCGGGCGGTGATTTCCTTTGAGCCTTCGGCCATCCACTGTTCGACGGAGTTGTTGTCGAACAGCTTGGGCATAAAAAAGGCCTGCTGGAAGTTGGCTTGGGTGTGGGGGTGGCCCAGGTAGTGGCCGCCCGGGCCCACGTCGCGCACCGCCGCCAAGGCCTCGTCGAAGTCGTCCCAGTTGATGCCTTCCATCATGCGGTAGGCCATGGCGCACTGCTCCGCGTCGACCACGAACTTGGCCACCGAGCAGTGCATGCCCGCCTCGTTCCATCCCGCCGAATGCCAGATGTAGTTGGCGCCGGACATGACCACCGCCATCAAGGTGGTGGCGCTTTCATAGCCCGCCTGGGCATCGAAGGTCTTGGCCCCGCCCAGGGTGTTGGAGGTGCGCCAGGGGACACCATAAAAGCGCGCCATCTGCCCGATCATGAAGTTCATCAGGCTGATTTCCGGCGTACCGGCCATGGGCGCGCCGCTTTGCATGGAAACGGTGGAGAGGTAGTGGCCGTAGATCGCGGGGCAGCCCTTGCGCACTACCTGGGTGTAGGCCAGCGCCGAGAGGGCTTCCGCGTTCAACTGGGCCACCGTGGGCGCGGTGGAGGCTGGAGTGTTGGCGCCGCCTAGGACGAAGGGCGAGCAGAGCACGGGCTGGTTGCGCCGGTTAAAGGCGCGCATGGCGCCCAGCATGACCTCGTCCCACACCAGCGGCGAGTTGCCGTTGCAGTTGCCCACCACCACCGGATGGCTGTCCATGAAGTCGGCGCCGAAGAGAACGGCGCACATGTCCAGCACGTCCTCGGCGTTTTTCGGCGAGGTGGTCATACCCATGAAGGTCTTGTCCGAGTACTTCATGGAGGAATAGGTAATGCGCAGGTGGCGGTGGGAGATCACATGGTCCATGGGCTCCACGATGTGATGGGCCACGGAATGAAGGGCCGGCGCCATGTGGGACAGCTTGTGGAACATGGCCAGGTCGTCCAGGGTCGGCGCCCGGCGCTTGTCCTCCAGATCCCGCAGGTAAGGCGCGCCGGTCATGGGCACGAAGATGGAATTGCGCCCGCCCAGGTCCACCGTGTTCTGCGGATTGCGGGCGTGCAGGGTGATTTTGCCCGGGATGGTGGCGATCAGCTCGCGCACCAGGCCCCGGTCCAGATGCACCCGCTCGCCCCGCACGTCGGCGCCGGCGGCCTTCCAGTCCGCCAGGGCCTGATCGTCCCGGAAAACCACGCCCACCTCTTCCAGGATGTCCAGGGAGGCCGCGTCAATGCGCTCCACCTGCTCCTGGTTCAGCGGTTCGGTCAGCGGAAGGTTCTGCCGCAAATTGGGCAACATTTTGACCGTGCGGTCCTGACGCAGCTCCCGGCGCGCCTTGCGCCCGCCCCGTCGCGACTTGGATTGATCTTCCGCCAACGCCATCTTTTCCTCCTACTTTACTCGGCCTAGGTTAGTCGGCCTTCGTTACTCGGCCTTATAGGCCTCGTGGGTCAGCACCACATAGAGCTTGCGCACGGGCTCCTTCACATCCCAGGTACACTTGCAGCCCCGGGGCATGACGAAGCTGTCCCCGGCCTTGAAGCTGTCGACCCCGCCCTCGTCATCGGTCACGTCGATCCGGCCTTGGATCAAATAGACGAACTCGTCATAGGGCGCGGCTTCGATCACATGCTTGTTGACCTCGCATTCCCAGACCCCGGCATCCAGCTGCCCGGTTTGGTCCAGATAGAGGCTCTGCCCCCGCTCCTGGGGATCACCAGACTGCACGCTTTCCGGCGGGATGTAGTCCGTGGGGGCCAGGCCGGGGATCGCCCCTTGGGTGGGGACACGAACGCATTTTGATTTGCTCATGGTCTTTCCTTTCAGAGTTTAGTGCCATTGATCGGGCATGGCGGCCTTTTTGCGGGCCATGAAATCCTGCAAGGCCTCGTCAACGGCGGGATCCAAGGCGGGCGCCTGGTAGTTCGCCAACATTTCCTTCCAACCGGCATTGGCCCGCTGTTCCAAATCCAAGCGGCCCGCCTCTTGCCAATGCTCAAAGGGCGCCGTGTCGGCCAGGGTGGAGAGGTAGTTGGCGTTCTCGAAGTGGGCAAGCGTGTGGGCCGTGCCCAAAAAGGCCTCGCCCGGCCCCGCTTCCCGGTAGGCCTGTTCGGCCAATTGGTCGTCGTCGATGGTCAAGCCCCCGGCCATGCGCAGCATCATGCCACATTGGTCCAGGTCCATGGCGAACTTTTCGTAGCTCATGGTCAGCCCCCCTTCCAGCCAGCCGGCGGCATGGAAAACGAAGTTGGCGCCGGCCAGGATGCCGGCCATCATGCTGGCGGCGGATTCCTGCATGGCCTGGCCGTCGGCCACCTTGGAGGCGGTCAGGTTCCCGCCGCAGCGCAGGGGAAGGCCCAGGCGGCGGCACAGTTGGGCAATTGCGAAGGTGGAAAGATTGGCCTCGGGCGTGCCGAAGGTGGGCGCGCCGGTCTTCAGGTTCATGGTGGTCAGGAAATTGCCATAGACCATGGGCGCGCCGCGGCGCACCAGCTGGCTCAGCGCGATACCCGCCATGGCCTCGGCATGGGCCTGGGCCAGGAGTGCCGGCTGGGTCACCGGGCCCATGGCCCCGCCCAAAATGAAGGGCGAGACCACCGCCGACTGATTGGCCCGGGCATAGGTCTTTAACGCCCCCGACATCACCCCGTCGTATACCAAAGGGGAATTCACATTGATGTTGCCCTGGATCACGCAGTTTTGTTCCAGGAAATCCGCGCCGAACACGATGCCGGCCATGGCGATGGTATCCGCCGCCCGCTCGGGCGCGGTGGCCGAGCCCATGAAGGGTTTGGCGCCATAGCGCAAATGGGCATAGACCATGTCCAAATGACGCTTGTTCACGGGCAGATCCACGGGCTCGCAGACCGTACCGCCGCTGTGGTGCAGATAGGGCGACAACTGGGCCAGTTTGACGAAGTTTTCGAAGTCGCCAATGGTGGCGTAGCGCCGGCCCTGGTCCAGGTCGGAAACGAAGGGCGGCCCATAGGCGGGCATGAAGACGATGTGATGGCCGCCCAGGGTGATCGTATTGACCGGGTCCCGGGCGACCATGTCGAACTTCCGCGGCGCGGTAGCGCAGAGAGCCCGGGCGTGGCCCAGGTCGAACTGGACCCGCTCCCCCTTGATGGTCGCGCCCGCCTGCCGGAACAGCGCTAGCGCCTCCGGGTCGTCGCGAAACTCGATGCCGATTTCCCGCAAGATCCAGTCGGCATGGGCCTCCAGGCGGACCAAGGCTTCTTCATCCAGCAGCGCGTAAGGGGCGATCTTGCGCCGCGCCGCACCGGCCCGAACCTCGCTGGTCGGTGCCGGCCGCGACAGGCGCGCGGAACGGCCGCCGGACCGGCGGCGGCGCTCGGGCGGGCTCTCTTGCAGTGGCGCGGTGATCGAGGTGTTTCGCGGCATGGCTCGGGATCAAAAATTTTATTCTCTATGTCTGACAGAACTCCCAATTTTTAAGCAGTGCAACCAAAATTATTTGCACATTACGTTTAAAAATTCTAGACACAGGACATGACCTTTCGATCTTATGACGCCCTGCGCCTTTTTACCGTGGTGGCCCGCCATTTAAGCTTCACGGCGGCGGCCCAGGAATTGAACCTGACCAAGGGCGCGGTCAGCTATCAGATTTCCCAACTGGAAAAAGACTTGGGCTTCAGTGTTTTCCGGCGGCTACATCGGGGTGTTGCCTTGACGGAGGACGGCCAAAACCTTCTGCAAGCCGCGCAACTGGCCT
>JANQKX010000612.1 GCA_028280915.1 Kiloniellaceae bacterium | reverse complement strand
CCGGTGGTGTTTCAGCGCCCCGCCATTGAAGGTGACCTGGGCCTTTTCGAAGTAAACCGACAGCCCCAAGGGGGCGCCGGTGCGCTTTTGGCACCAGGTGCAGGCGCAGAGGCTGACCCGTTTCGGGGTGCCCCGGGTGCGATAACGCACGGCGCCGCACAGGCAGCCGCCACTATGTTCTTCGCCATGTTCTGCCCCATGTTCTGCCCCGTCGCCGCCGTCTTGCGGTTGTTGTCTTGTCTGGTCGCTCATGAGGCCTCTCCGCGCTGCTTGCTGTCGGAAGTTTGACCAAATCACCGTCGGTGCTCAAGGCTTGACGCGCGGCCCGCGTTCCGAATAGATCTGATTTCTCGAAAATCCCGATGGGGACGCGCCACCTTGAGGCGTGTCCTGATCATCCTACCGGGGGACCCGTTGATCTCTCTCCTGCGTCAAGAGTTGGGGCTTTTGTTCGGCGCCGTCACCACGGTGGCGTTTTTGCTGTTCGGCGACGCCTGGCTTGCCGATTTGAGCAACGGACTCTTGGTGGGCGGCTATTTCATTTGGATTTTCGCCGCCATGCTGTGGTGCGCCTTCGGGGTGGTCCGTCATGCCGATTGCCTGGCCATCCTCTTGGGCGAGCCCTATGGCACCTTGATCCTCACCCTGGCGGTGATCTCCATCGAGGTGGCCTTGATCGGCGCCATCATGATCACCGGCGAATCCAATCCCACTCTGGCGCGGGATACCATGATGGCGGTGATCATGATCGTCTTGAACGGCATGGTGGGCCTTTCTCTCATCCTGGGCGGCTGGCGCCATGGGGAGCAGAACTTCAACATGGCCGGTGCCCGGGCTTACTTGGCGGTGTTGATCCCTCTTGCCGGCATGTCCTTGATCCTGCCGCGCTTTACCCTGTCCACGGAAGACGGCTCCTTGACCGCGGTGCAGGCGATCATGTTCGGCGCCATGACCGTGTTTCTCTACGTGATTTTTCTGGCCATCCAGACCCGGCGGCACAGCACCTTTTTCATGCAGCCCCGCGCCGGCCAGATGAAGGTCAGGAAAGCGGACTTGAGCCGGGACGATTTCCAGACCCACGACGATCACGGCAATCTGGTGCCCCGCTCCGTGCCGTTCCACGGGCTGCTTTTGGTCCTGACCATGCTGCCCATCGTCCTGCTGTCCAAGAAACTGGCCGTTTTGATCGACCATGGCGCGGTGCAGTTCGGCGCCCCGGCGGCCCTGGGGGGCGTGCTGGTGGCGATCCTGGTGCTGACGCCCGAGGGTTTAGCCGCCTTCAAGTCCGCGCTGGACAACCGCCTGCAGCGTTCCGTGAACATCTGCCTGGGCTCGGCCCTGGCCACCATCGGCCTGACCGTGCCGGCGGCGCTGACCATCGGCCTGCTGGCCGGCCTGCACGTGGAGCTGGGCCTGGGGCACGCCGACATGGTGCTCTTGGTCTTGACCTTGGTCACCAGCATGCTGACCTTTTCGGGCCTGCGCACCAACGTTCTGCAAGGCGCCGTGCACATGGTGATCTTTCTGGTCTACCTGGTTTTGATCTTTAATCCGTAAGGGACAAACAAATGGCGGCACTCAAGCAAGTCACCCCCATGATTTGGGTCAAGGACCTGAACGTTTCATTGGACTTTTACACCCGTGTCCTGGGCTTTTCCGTGGGCCTGCTCATGGACGGCGTCTACGCCTACATGACCTGGGGGCCGGTGGCCTTTCGCCTGCTTCAGGACGGGGCGGGGGAAGGGGAAAAGCCGAGCGATCACACGGGGCAGCTCTCCTGCTATGTGGACGTGGCCGGCCTGGACGACCTTTATGCCGAACTGAAGCCGGCCTTGGACCCCCTGCCGCCGGGCCGGGTGCGCGCGCCCTTCAACCAGGACTACGGCCAGCGGGAATTCCACGTCATCGACCCGGACGGCTTTTTGATCTTCTTCGGCGAGGCCATCAAGGCCGGCTAGAGGGATCGGGGGCTAGGGGACAGGGATGCCAGGAGACGCGGCTAAAGGAAAAAACAAGCCCGGAGCGGCGGCGCTCCTGTTCGATCTGGGCCAGGTGATCATCGAGGTGGATTTCGAGCGGGCCTTCGCCACCTGGGCCGCCGCCCACGGCGAGGAACAAGCGGTGCCATGGCAGGCCTTGAAGGCGGCCTGGCAGGCCGATCACATGACCGTTGATTCTATGTCCCGCGACCCTATGCCCGTCGATCCAATGCCCGTCGATCCAATGTATGAGGCCCACGAGCTGGGCGCGGTCTCCAGCACCGCGTACTTCGACCATCTACGGGCGCGCTTGGGGCTGGAAGTGGCGGACCATCACATGCTCAAGGGTTGGAACGACGTGCTGGTCGGGCCCATGCCGGACATCGAGGCCACTCTGGCCCGTCTGGCCGGGCGCATACCGCTTTTTGCCTTTTCCAACACCAACAAGGCCCACGTGGCCGCCTGGTCAGAGCAATTCCGGGACATGTTATCCTGCTTCGAGGAAGTCTATGCGTCTTCCACCATTGGCCTGCGCAAACCCGACCCGGCCGCTTTCGCCCACGTGGTGGATGCTATGGGCCGCCGCCTGAACCAGCCCTTGGCTCCGGCGGAGGTGGCCTTTTTCGACGACCTGGAAGAAAACGTGATCAGCGCCCGCGCCTTCGGCCTCAAGGCCTACCAAACCGCCACCCCCGCCGCCCTGGCCGCCGCCCTGGCGGACCTGGGATTGTGAGGGGCTATTGGCCCTTGAGCCATCCATCGAACTCTTTGAAGATTTCCTTCAAGAGTTCCATGTAGGATGGGCCATCGAACCAAACCGCAAAGTACTCGCCACTCAGTAAGCTACGCAGCATCTGCGCTGTGGCTTCGGCGCTGCCCTGATCTAGCAGAATTTCATCCAGGGAGAGGCTGCCGTTGCCATCATAGTCGGCCCGCTGCACCATGTCCTGGGCGACAAAAATGGAGAGTGTCTCGCCCGGTTTTGCCGCACTCCCGACCTCGTTTAGGGAGGCAATCATCTTTTTTTCGGCTGCGTAGGCATCGAAAAAGCTCTGCACGCTCAGTCCGCGGCCAATCTCCGCCGGGGAGAGCTGTCCGTCGGCCGTCACGTCCAGCATGGCGACGGCGGTTTCCACACACAGCATGGCATCGGCGTTTTCACAGGCGGCAAAGGCCCGGCCAGCCGCCAGAAAAAGGGCCGCCGCGGCGCTCAGCCGAAGGGCGAATGCGTCCGGCAAGGCGGGGCATTTTTGAAACACCCCGTCCAACAGCCCGTCCTCAAGGGTAAAGGTCTGATCCAGCAAAACCAGGGCGCCCCCTTTGGACAACGTCACCTGCAACGACCCTTGCGTCGCTAAGGCGTCTTCAATGCGCAGGATCTGTATCTTGGGATCATGGTCGACGGGAATCACATCCAAGATCCCAATTTGGCTCATCAGGCGAAACCGCTCGGAGGTCCGGCAATCACCCTCGGTCCAGATCCCGGTATAAGCCTCGGGCACCTGAGCGCCGGCGCCACCGGCGAAGAGGAGGGTGGCGCAGGCGAGGAGCAGGGTGCAAGTTGCTCTGACCAGCTTGCGGTACACGAGTTCGTGTCGAAATCTTTTGCTCAAAAATTTACACATGTTTTTGTCCGAAGCGGTGATAGCGCGTTTAGTTGACCGAGAGCACTTCAGCGATTTTGGTGAGTAAAGAAATCCGAAAAAACGGATCTTCAACGCCTTCCAACATTTGATAGGCCGCTTCAATCGTGTGGATTGCGGCGACTGTGTTTCCGGCTTTGGCATGAAATGCGGCGAAATCGGCTAGAGCGTAGGCTTGATAAACCGCGTCGTCCACTTGCTGGAGAGTTGAATGTGCTTCAACCGTGCGACCGATTCGAGCTTGCTCAACCGCGACGTCCCAAAGAATATAATGTCGGTAGTCTGAATCCGACATTCTGTTGGCAGTTTCAATTGCCAACTCCCATTGTCCTTCTTCCAAGTACTTGTCGGAAATCTGCCACAATGCCTGATCTTTGTAGTATGGGTCTTGAATTAGATCGGATATTGCAAATACATCATCGAGAATTGATGCATCCAGTTGGTCTTGGATAATTGAACGATAGACATTGTATGCGCCATACTTGTTCTCGATCGTAGCGGCGAGGCTCAACGCCTTTTCGAACTGATGGTTCTCAGAATGCCCCATCGCTATTTCCTCTAGGATATCCTCTCGATTAGCAGGATCCGCTTCCTTCTCCAAAAGTACGAAAGCTGATTCAAAATCGCCGAGTTTCGAATAAACCCTCGCAAGATTGATTATGTCTTCGTCTGTAAATTGTTCGATGCTGAACGATTGAAGAATTTGTTCCAACGTTTTTTTGGCCGCAGGTGGTTCCATATAGGAGGCCTGTACGCTGGCCATATCAAATAGTAAGTCTTTAAGCTCCGATTCAGAAAAAGAAGAATTTTCTAATTCCTCTTTAGCCAGCTCAATGGTGTTTTTTGCGCTGACAGTGTCTTTTGCATTGAACTGGACAAGCGCGATTTGAACGAATTCATTTGCTCGTGTTGAACCGCTGGGCAGTTTGCGAGCAAGATCAATTGCACGGGAAAAAGTTGACGATGCATCTTTCCCATGACCTTTGGAGGCTTGTTCTCCTGCTATAGACAAAAACCCGTTTATTTTGTCTTCTGGGTCACCTGCAATCTGATCAAGTAGAAAAACTGCTGATTCATAATCTCCATCTAAGTTCTTCAAGTTTACGAAGTATGCTATGGCATCGTCCAGATTTTCTTCCGATACTTTGTTGTTCATTATGTTGATCGTAGCGGCCCAATTCCCCATGGCTGCCTGTGCGGACGCGATATCTGATAACGCCATCGTTTCGTCGCCTTCGTTTTCTACGTCTGTGATGAGTTCAATAGCCATTGCCACCAATTTGTTAGGTGACGGCACCTTTGCTGGCGCAAAAGTGCCCGACGTTTTTTTCTCTTCACGCAATTTTTCAATTTCGTTCTTGATCTCCCTTTCCAAGGGCAGGCCGAGTACGATTTGCGTGGCGATGCGGCTTTCCGGGTAACTTCGGAGGATCAGGTTGAGCTGACGTTTCGCCTCTTCATAGAGCAGCAGGCGTTCGGCGTCGGTTTCCACGTTTTCCGCTTGTTGCGCCAGCGCTGTTGCCTCGTCCAGCAGGCTTTGGGCGCTTTCTGAAGCTTGCGCGGATAGGCTGCTGACGGCGCAGGTGAGGAACGAGAAGAAAAGCAGGGACAGAATAAAATGGCGCGCCATGGTTTTATCTCATCGTGGTCCACGACTCCGGCGCAATTCTCCTAAAACGATAATCGTCCGTCAAACTTATTCTTTATATTGTGGGGGCTATTCAGCGGGCGGATGTCGCCTGCTGGTCGAAGAAGGAGGCGGTGGTGGGGAGTTCGGGCAGGTCCATGTCGTAGGCGATGCTGCGGATGCGGCCGGGCTTTTGCCCGCGCACGATTTGGCCTTCGTAGCGGTTGGGCATGGGGTTGGGGGAGAGGGGGACCGCGTCGGCGGCCGAGTAGACGCAGATGTAGAGGGTGCGCGGCGCCGCGGCGTGGTTGGGCGCCGAGCCGTGCAGCAGACGGGTGTGCATGAGGCAGACCGCGCCGGCCGGACCGGTGCAGCGGACCGCCTCGGCTTGGCATCGGGCCGTGACATCTTCGGCCACCGCGCCGGTGAAGCGCCCGTTGTGCCACAAGCCATGCAGCGCGCCCCGGTGGGAGCCGGGCACCACCTCAAGGGCGCCGTTCTCCGCCGTGACCTCGTCGAGCATTAGAAGGGCGGTGATCACGTCGTCGTTGGAATGGGGCGTGAAGAGAAAGTCCTGGTGCCACT
>JANQKX010000564.1 GCA_028280915.1 Kiloniellaceae bacterium | reverse complement strand
GGTTTGCCATCCTGGTGGCCGCCGTGGTGGGCGCCTCGGCCTGGAAGCAAGAAGTGGTCGAGAACCTCAGGCCCGGCGAATCCATCGATCTGGCCGGCTATAGCTATCAGTTCAAGGGCGCCGAGCCGGTCAGCGGCCCCAACTATCAAGCCCAACGGGGCCATTTCACCGTCACCCAGGATGGCCGCCCCGTGGCTGAGCTGTGGCCCGAGCGGCGGGTTTACAACGTGCAGGGCATGCCCACCACGGAAGCGGCCATCCATACCACCGGCATGGCCGATCTCTACGCGGTTCTGGGGGAGCCCGACGGCAGCGGCGGCTGGACCATCCGAATTTACTACGAGCCGCTGGTTCCCTGGCTGTGGGCCGGTTCCCTGATCATGATTCTGGGCGGTTTTGTTTCCTTGAGCGACCGGCGCTTGCGCATCGGCGCGCCGGTCAAGCGGCGGGTGGCCGTCGGTGCCCGCCCCGTCCCGGAGGCCGACGACGCGCCGGGCGGCAAGGGCGGCCCTTCCGCCGAGCAGCCGGCAAAGGCCTGACATGACCCTGCGCAGCCGACTTTATTTCCTCTTGCCGGCCATCGGCTTCGTCATCTTGGCGGGCACTTTTGTGTGGGGCCTTCAGCCCGACCGAGACCCGCAGATGATCCCCTCGGCCATGATCTCCAAAGAGATCCCCGAATTCGATCTGGCCGCCGTGGAAGGGCTGGACATGCCCGGTCTGGCCAGCGCGGATCTGCGCCAGGGCGACGTGGTGCTGGTGAACTTTTTCGCCTCATGGTGCGTGCCTTGCCAGGCTGAGCACCCCCATCTCACCGCCTTGGCCGAGAGCGAGGATATCCCCCTTTACGGCATCAACCACAAGGACAAGGCGGAAAACGCCACCGCCTGGCTGGCGCGCCTGGGCAATCCCTACAGTAAAATCGGCGCTGACAGCGGCCGGGCGCTCATCGATTGGGGCGTCTACGGCGTGCCGGAGACCTTCATCGTCGATGGCGAGGGCAAGATCCGATACCACTATCGCGGTCCCTTGTTCCCCAAGGTCATCGACGAGGAGATCAAGCCCATGCTCGAAAGCCTGCGCTCATGAGGAATCTCCTTTCCCGTTGCCTGGTCCTGCTGCTGGGCGTTTTGATCGTTGCACCGGCCCTGGCCGTGATGCCCGACGAAAAGCTGGACGATCCCGAGCTGGAGGCCCGGGCCCGGGTCTTGTCCGCCGACATCCGCTGTTTGGTCTGCCAGAACGAGTCCATCGATTCCTCCAACGCGGACTTGGCGCGGGAACTGCGTCTTCTGGTGCGTGAGCGGCTGGTCGAGGGGGACAGCGACCAGGAGGTGCTGGATTACCTGGTCAGCCGCTATGGGGACTTCGTGCTGTTGACCCCGCCCTTCAAGACAACCACCCTTGCCTTGTGGATCGGACCGGTGATTTTTTTGCTGCTGGCGGTGGGCCTGGCGGTTTTTTACATCCGTCGCCAAGCCGCTGCCGGGGCCGGAACCGTGCCCGTGGCCTTGAGCGACGCGGAAGATGACCAGGTGCGGCAAATCCTCACCGGCATCGGCCCGGCCGACATGGAAGACCAAGGGGTACTGGGCGGCAGCAAGGATCTGAAGGACCGGCGGCCATGATGTTCTGGGGCCTGGCCGGATTGATGACCCTGGTCGCGGTGGCCTTGCTGCTGCGCCCGCTCCTGAAGCCGCCGAGCGCCGCGGTGCAAGGATCGCTCGAGGCCGGCGCGGCGCGCAATCTGGCCGTTTATCGCGATCAATTGCAGGAGGTCGAGCGGGACCTGGCCCGGGGCGTCATCGATCAGGACCAGGCCGAAGGGGCGCGCTTGGAAATCAAACGGCGCATCTTGGGCGCCTCGGCCAGTACTGCGGGTGCGGCCAGCGCTGCGGGCGGGGATATGGCCGATGGCGCGGACGGGGCCGAGCAGGGGGCACCCTCCGGCACCGGCCGGGTCGGCGCCACGCGCTTGGTGGCCACCGCGGTCGTGGTTCTGGTGCCGGCTCTCGCCTTGGGGGCGTATTATGTCATGGGTAATCCGGGACTGCCGGGGATGCCTTACGCGGAACGGCCCAGCGAGGTCAACTTTGCCGGCCAGGAAAACCAGGCAGCCATGATTTCCCGCGTGGAGGCCCATTTGGAAGCCACGCCCAACGACGAGGGCGCCTGGGTGGTCCTGGGGCATCTTTACCGGCGGGCGCTGCGCTATGACGATGCCATTGGGGCCTATCGCCGCGCCTTGGTTTTGGCGCCGAACTGGGAAGAGGCCGAGGTCGCCGTGGCGGAAACCTTGGTCGGCAAAAATCAAGGCAACGTGACCGTGGAGGCGCGGCGGCTGTTTGCCAAGGTTCTGCAAAACGATCCGCACAATCCCAGCGCCCTTTATTATGCCGGGCTGGCGCTGGCCCAGGACGGTTTGCTGAAGGACGCGTTGTCCGTATGGACCTCCTTGTTGCGGGCGTCGCCCAAGGAGTCCCCCTGGATCCCCTTGGTCACCCGGCAGGCCCAGAACGCCGCCATCGCCTTGGGGCTGGACCCGGCGACCCTGGAGCTGGGGCCCGGCATGGCCGATGATGCCTTTCCTTCGGTCGTTCAAAGGCAGCCCGGCCCCTCGGCGGACGATATCGCGGCCGCCGAAAGCATGACCGACGAGGAACGGGGCGCCTTCATCCAATCCATGGTGGACCGGCTGGCCGGCCGCTTGGAAGAAGACCCCGACGATTTGCAAGGCTGGCTGCGCCTGGCCAACGCCTACAGCGTGCTCAATCAGCCCGACAAGGCCCGGGCCGCTCTGGACTCGGCGGAGAAACTCGTCGCCGACCTGCCCGAGGACCACAACGACCGGCGGGCGGTCG
>JANQKX010000529.1 GCA_028280915.1 Kiloniellaceae bacterium | reverse complement strand
GGCGCCGTGTTTTTCCGCCACATCGCAGATCTCGGCGATGGGCGCAATATCTCCGTCCATGGAATAGACGGATTCAAAGGCCACCAGCTTGGCCCGCTCCTTTGGCTGCTGGGCCAGGATTCGGTCCAGATCGGCGGGGTCGTTGTGCATGAAGATGACCTTTTCCGCCCGGCTGTGACGGATGCCCTCGATCATGGAGGCGTGGTTCATGGAATCCGACAAAACCAAACAGTCGGGCAGGCGCGACGCGATGGTGCCCAGGGCCGCCCAATTGGACACATATCCGGAGGTGAAGAGCAGGCCGGCTTCCTTTTGGTGTAGATCGGCCAGTTCGCGTTCCAGCAGCACGTGGTAGTGATTGGTGCCGGCAATGTTGCGGGTGCCGCCGGCGCCGGCGCCGCAACGGTCCAGGGCTCCGTGCATGGCGGCGATGACGCTGGGATGCTGGCCCATGCCCAGATAATCGTTGGAGCACCAAACCGTGATGTCCGAGGTGCCGTCCTGACCGTGAAAGGTGGCGCAGGGGAAATCGCCGGCCTTGCGTTCCAAATCAGCGAAGATCCGGTAGTTTCCGGCCGATTTCAGGGCCGTCAGAGAATCGCCGAAGAAGCGGGCGTAGTCCATTGCTCTCTTTCTTTCATCGCCTGCCGGGTTAGGGGAACCCGGGTCTTTGGGTGTTCTATTGCGAAAACAAATTGATGATTTGTTAAGAACTGGCAGCAGTCGTTGGTCAATTGAGTGCAAATAGTATTGCTTAAATTCGTCAAAATTGGTTGAAGCCCCTGAATTTTATCCCATTCCTTTGATTTTACTTGGAATTATTACTGCTTTTTGCCGTCGGAACGGGGGTCCAGTGCATCCTGCAGCCCATCGCCCAGGAAATTAAAGGCGATGACGGTGATGAAAATCAGGGCACCGGGGTAGTAGACCAACTGGGGGGCGTCCCAGATCAGCTCCAGGGCGTTGGTCAGCATGTTGCCCCAGGACGGGGTGGGCGGCTGAATGCCAAGGCCCAGGAAGCTCAGCACGGATTCCAGCAGGATGATCGAGCCGATGGACAAGGTGGTGGCGACGATGATCGGTGAGATCACGTTGGGCAGGATGTGCACCACCATGATTCTCGGCGGCGAGGCGCCCAGGGCCTCGGCGGCGCGGACAAATTCCCGGGTCCGCATGGACAAGGTGGCGCCCCGAACCAGGCGGGCCACCGTGGTCCAGCCCACCAGGGATATCAAAAACACGATGCGGTAAAGGCTGATATTGGGGGAATCGGTCAAGCCTTGGGGCAGACCCAGCTTGTTCAGGTCCACCGCCGCTAGCACGATCAGCAAGGGCAGGAGGGGCAGGGAGATGATGCCGTCGGCAAAGCGCATCAGAATGGCATCGATGGTATTGCCGTAATAGCCGGCGATCAGGCCGATAATGCTGCCGATCACCGCCGAGCAAATGGCCGCCGCCAGGCCCACGATGAGGGAAACCTGGCCGCCATAGGCCAGGCGCACCAGAAGGTCCCGGCCCAGTTCGTCGGTCCCCAGGAGGTGCTCGGCCGACGGCGGGGCCTTGATGGCGAACAGGTTGACCTGGTCTCCGTCCACCCCGGTGATCAGTTCGATCAGGGGCGCGGCCAGGCTCAGCAGGAACAGCAGCACCAGGACAAAAAAGGAGACGACTGCCAAGCGGTGCTGCAAAAAACGGCGCCAAAAGGCCGCGTTGGGGGATTGCAGGGCGGTCTTGGCCTCGGCGGCCAGGAGCCCGGGCGCTGGATCATTGGGGGTCGAGGGTTGGCTGGCCATGACGCTCACTCGCCCAAGGAAATGCGCGGGTCGAGCCAGCTGTAGGCCACGTCCGCCGCCAGATTGGCCAGCAAGGTGGTCAGGGTCGCCAGCAGCAGGCCGATGAGGGCCAGGTTGAAATCATTGCCCAGGATTGAGTCGTAGATCGTCTTGCCCATGCCCAGGTAGCCGAACATGGTCTCGGTGATCAACGCCCCGGAAAACAGGGCGCCGAAATTGAGGGCGATAATGGTGACCACCGGGATCATGGCGTTGCGCAAGACGTGACGCAGGACCACGCCGGTTTTGCTCAGGCCCTTGGCCCGGGCCGTGCGCACGTAGTCCTGCCGCAGGGCCTCGATGGTGGCGGCGCGGGCGAAGCGAATGATACCGCCCACGGTTAGAAGGGTAAGGGAGAGGACCGGCAGGGCCAAGTGACGCAGGGAGTCCCAAAAGCCGCCGCTGCCCATGCCGCCCGCCGGCAGCCATCCCAGGCTGACGGCAAACAGCATGATGAGCAGAATGGCGAGCCAGAACGGCGGCACGGAGATGCCGGCAAAGGCGATCAGGTTGAGGCCGTGATCCAGGGGCGACCGGGCATAGAGCCCGGCCAGGACCCCGGCCGGCAAGGCGATCACCAGGGCCAGGAAAAAGGACAGGCCCATGAGCAGGACCGAGTTCCACAGGCGGGGCACCAAGACATCCAGCACCGGCTGGTTGTGCAGACGGGAGTAGCCCAGATCGCCGCGCAACAGGTCGCCGAACCAGGTGACGTAGCGTTCGTGCAACGGCCGGTCCAGACCGTAAAGGGCGCGCAGGCGCTCCCCGTCCGCCGGGCTGAGGTTGGGATTGGCGGAAATCATCAAGTCGATGGGATCGCCGGGCATGAGCCCGATCAGACCGTAGATGACGAAGGACATGATCGCCAAGACGATGGCGGATTCGCCGATGCGCTGGACGATATAGCTCAACATGCGGCGGTCATCTCCCCGTCACCCCGGCACGGCCTAGCGCCCCTCGCTGCGCCAGGTCTCGACCCAAAGGGTGCTGGGCGACTGGTGGCCGGTGGGCCGCAGGCCCTTCAGCCACTTGGGCAGAATGTGGGTGTTGGCGCGCCAGTAAAGCGGAATGACCGGCAGCTCATCGGCGTAGATCTCCTGCAGGCGCTGCCACAGCTGGGCCCGCTTATCCCGGTCCAGCTCCAACTCGATTTCCTCCAGCAGAACATCCATTTCCGGATTGGAGAAGCCGGTGTAGTTTTGGCCGGACCAGTTGTTTTCCGCCGTGGGGATGGCGTCGCTGTGCATGGTGGTGCGGGGCACGTTCTCCGGCGAGGAAATCCAAGCGAACATGGCCATGCCCGGGAACTTGCGCTCGGTCATGGTCTGGCCGAAAAACACCCGGGCCGGTTCGTTGCGGATGCGCACGTCGATGCCCAGATTGCGCCACTGGCTTTGCAGGACCTGCTGGACCAATTCGCGGGTGCGGTTGCCGGCGGTGGTCATGATTTCCAGCACCAGCGGCTCCCCGGCCGCGTTGTGGCGAATGCCGCCGCGCAGGTCGGTCCAGCCCATTTCGTCGAGCAGGGCGGCGGCCTTTTCCGGGTCGTAGTCATAGTGGCGGTGGTCGTCGCTATAGACCCAGTCCAAGGGGCTGACCGAGCCGTGGGCCACTGGCTGGCGGCCTTGAAAGAGCTGGGCGCTGATGGCCTCCCGATCCAGGCCGTGGATCAGGGCTTGGCGCAGGCGCAGGTCGCTGAGCAGGGGATTGTCCAGATTGAGGTCGATGTGCTCGTAGATGAGCCCCGCCTCGAATTCCACGTTGTAGTCCCCGCCATGGCGTTTTTCGAAGGCCAGGGCCTGGTCGATGTTGAGCCCCAGTTCGCCGGCGATCATGTCGATGGCGCCGGAGAGCAGATTGGCCTCCATCGCCGAGGTGTTTTCGATTACTTTCAGGGTAATGCGGTCAAAGGCTGGTTTGTCGCCCCACCAGGTGTCGTTGGGCACCAGGGCGATCTCCGCGCCGGGCACCACCCGATCGATGCGGTAGGGCCCGAAGGCCAGGCCCGGGTTGGTCGGATCCCCATCGAAGGCTGTGCGGTTGCGGTACTCCTCCGGCGAGGCCTCGAAAATGGGGCCTTCGATATGGGCCGGCAGAAGTTGGAAATCGTTGACCATGTTGTAGTCAAAACCCATGCGGTCCATGTGCAGAACGAAGGTTTTGTCGTCCAGCTTTTCCACGTCCAGAATGCGCCGGTAAAGTTCCGCGTTGCTGACACCGCTTTGGGGGTGGCGGCCCACCTCCCAGGTGAAGAGGGCGTCGTCGGCGCTGACCGGGGTGCCGTCGCCCCAGGTCGCCTCGGGCTGGATGGTGTAGGTCAGCGCGATGCCCTCACCGCCGTCCGCCAGGGCCTCTTTCTTGGCCAGACCGTTCTCCAAGGTCGGCAGCTCGGTGCAGAGCATGCAGATCAGCTGCCAGTCATGAT
>JANQKX010000442.1 GCA_028280915.1 Kiloniellaceae bacterium | reverse complement strand
AACCCGCCCAGCAACCCTACTTCCGGATGGTCTGTAAGGACAGCCCGGCAACCCAAGAATGGGCTGAGGCCGCTATGGCGATCCGCAGTGACGGCATCCGGATCGACGAAAATGGAGATGTCTGGATCCCCCTCTGCACGTCGATGTGCGGCCTTGTCCGACATCCCGCCGGAACTGGATCGGCGGGCGTCGCAGCGCATTGTCGCCCATCAGAAATTGATTGTGCGGACCAAAAGCCCCAATTCAGCAGCATTCAAAAAGTGAATGGGAAATGTCGGACCTATTTGGCTGTAGTTTATTCGCTTAGCGGAAGCGAATTGCAGTCCCATTTAGCGACAAGAGAATTCCATACAATGATGGCGCCGGCCAATTTTAGTTCGTCCGGGATTTCCTTCAGGTGATCTTTTAGAATTGTCACGTAGTCAATACGCGGAAGATCATGATCAACACAAATCGTTTTTAGCTCACATCCGTTAAGAGCCAATGCTGGACCAGGCCATATGACTGCGGTCGATAGGAAATAGGTTAGAAGGGTCGAAACCAATTTTTTCATGCACGACTTCCATTCTCCACCCAGTCTTTGAAAGATGAAATGATGAGGCCGAGCTGGTGAGGGCCAGAGTATCCTTTAAACTTCTTGCCTTCCACATGGCAAAAAACCCATTCGTTGTCGCTTTTGTCCATATCAACGGTCTCGAAAGCTCGACCCTCAAGGCTCGTATCCTCGAGATCGATTTCAACCCTCCAACCCGGATTATCAAGCGTTTCTATTGTCACGCCGTAGCCATGTTCCCACCGGTCGTTACAATGTGCGACATACCAGTCTTGGAGCCACTCAATTAGAAAAGTGTCTCTCGACTTCGTTTGGCGGTTGTCGTCAACTGTATTGGCGTCGCGAAAAATCGACAATCCACTTTCGCCGTCGATGATCTCCAAAATCGAAGAGGTATAGAAAAAGTGGGCAGGGATTTTTTCAATTTCTGGGCTGATATTGGAGGTGATATGAGCAAATTCATCACCCATGTCATACCCACAAGCGATGTTGAAAACCGAATAGACAGGCCCGTCCTTAAGCCAGACAATCAGCAATCGTCCGTCGTACTCCTGAAACAGTTTGATTACTTGGTTGTCTTTTGGCATGGACGAACCTTAAGCGCGCAATTCGGAAAACTCAAGAATCCTCCAATCCAACAGATGATTGGAATTCGTGTGTAATCGTGCGCAGAAATTCCGAGAACGTTCCGGCAATCCCGACGCGCAAACTCTTGACGCGGATGTCCCTAAACTACTGAAATTCAGCGGATAATTGCGTCTCAAGAACAGTCGAGATTGTTTGCCCCGAGCATTCGTGATGCGAGGGTCGCAGGGTCAAGTCCTGCAGGCGGCACCACCGCTGAACCATTGACGCCAGCAAAAACCCTCACCCCTCCCCCCGACGGGCCAGCAGGCGCACCACCTGGGCGGGGCCCTGGTGGCGGCGGCCTTGGGCGAGGTGGGTGGTGCCGGTGAAGGCTTCGATGATTTGGAAGCCGGGCAAGGCCTGGAGGAGCGCCGGCAGGTCATAGAGCAGGTCCGGGTCCTGGGGGCCGAGCGCCGGTGTCACCATCGCGCCGCTCACGCCGTGGGCGAAGCCCTCGGCCACGAACCAGCCGCCGGGGCGCAGTGCCGCGGCGGCGGTGGCAACGGCCCGCTGGCGTACGGCGGCCTCGCACTGCAGGTAGAACAGGGTGGCCCCGTCCCAGCTCCGGCCCGCCGGCGGCCGCCAAGCTGCCAGGTCGGCCGCGATGCGCTCCACGGTGACGCCCAGGGCCTGGTCGTGGCCCAAGGCTTGCGCCGTCGCCACCCGGGAGATGTCCACCGCCGTCACCGCCAGCCCCTGGCCGGCCAGCCAGGCGCCGTCCCGGCCGTCTCCGTCGCCCAGGCAGAGCACCGATGAGGCGTTAAAATCGGAGCGGGCCATAACCTCCCGAAGGTACTCGTTGGGCGCCGCCCCAAAGAGCCGGTCGCCGCCCGCGCCATAACGCTCATCCCACTTGGTCATTCAAATCCCCCCGCAAAAAACCGCTTGCCAGTTGGCGCGTCCCCGGCCTAACGCCAACGCCCCCTTGATTGAGCACGCGACAATCGGGCCCCATGGCGCTTGGGATATCAATGAAAATCGCCTTGCAATTCAATTGGCCGGCCCGCCGCCGCGTCCTAAATAGTAGAGGGCCAAACATGGGACCGGGTGCGATCTCGCCCGGTCTTGCTTGGCTTGCGGGTATTGCAAACCCGTCCGGAGACGCGTAACGCCTTAACTTCTCTCACGTCAAGCCAGAGGCCCAGCAGTGTGGATATTTAAAAAAAGGGCGCGGCCATGACCCCCGCGCGGGCCGCCTGGTTTGCTTTTGGCATGCTCGCCCTGGGCCTGGGTCTGCTCGGCCTGGTCTTGCCTCTATTGCCGACAACGCCTTTTATTTTGCTGGCGGCCTTTGCCTTCGCCCGCTCGTCCCAGCGATGGCACGACTGGCTGGTTGAGCACCGAATTTTCGGCCCGCTCATCGAGAACTGGCGGCGTCACGGGGCCATCGGCCGGCGGGCCAAGGCACTGGCCGCGCTCTCCATGATCGCGGTCTTCGGCCTCTCCCTGGCGCTCGGCGTGTCCTCGACCGTGCTCTGGGTCCAGGCGGTCGCCCTCACCTTGGCCGCTGCCTTTGTCCTGTCGCGCCCCTCGCCGCCTGACAAATAGGGGACCGCGGCGCGGCCTCATCCCGTCGTCACAAGCGCATCACGTAAACCGAGCAATCGGCGTGACGGCAGACTCGCGAGGCATTGGGGCCAATGAGGAAATCCTTCAGATCGGGCCGGTGGGAGCCGATCACGATCAGACTCGCCTCCACCTCCTTGGCCGTGCGCAGGATTTCCTCGTAGACCGTGCCTTCCGCGATGATGTGCTGGATGCGCTGATCCGCATCGGCGCCGAGGGCTTCCCTCACGATGTTGTGGAGGGATTCCTTGGCGGCGTCCAAGATCTTGGCTTCGGTGCCTTCCGGGAAAAACGTGCCGACCATGCTGGAGCCGAAGCCGGGCACCACGCTCACCACGTCCAGCTCGGCCTGGTCCAATGTGGCCAGCTGATCGGCGCGCTGCAGCAGCGCTTTGTTTTGCTCGGGATGGCTGATGTCAACAGCGCAGAGAACCTTGCCACTCACGAGACGACCTCCTCTACTTGTAAGGCCCGGCTGCGCCGGCGTTGCAGAACCACAACGATCCCCAGCAGCAACAGGGCGGGAATATAAAAGATTTCCTTGGGCAGCCGGTCCGCCGGCACCTGAATGCCCGCCACTTCCCAATCAAAATCGATCTTCAGCTGTTCGGCCGGACCGCCGAATTGCAGGTTGTCCACGTAATAGGTGCCGTCCTCGTCGCGGAACTCGATCCCCGCGGCGTCCATCAAACGAGCCGCGCCGTCCGGGCCCTTGTCCCCCAGGGGCAGCAGGAAGGTGGAATCCACCGGCGAACCGTCCAGGGATTCGCCAACCAAACGCACCCTGAGACTGCCGTTGTTCGGCGCTTCCTGGGCCAGCTGATAAATCTCGCTCGCCGGCTTGGTTTCAAAGGGCGGCGCCAGATAATCCAGAAACAGGCCCGGCCGGAACAGCACGAAGGCCACCACCAGGAGCGCCAGGGACTCCCACAGCCTGCTGCGGGTCAGGAACCACCCCATGGTCCCGGCGGCAAAGAGCAGCATGGCGACCAGCGCGACAATGAAGACGAAGATGGCCTGTATGGGCCCCACGTCGATCAGCAGCAGATCCGTGTTGAAAATAAACAGGAACGGCAGCAGGGCCGTCCGCAGGGAATAGAAAAAGGCCTGGAAGCCCGTGCGCAGGGGGTCGCCCTGGCTGATCGCCGCCGCGGCGAAACTGGCTAGGCCCACCGGGGGCGTCACGTCCGCCATGATGCCGTAGTAAAAGCAGAACATGTGAACCGCCACCAGGGGCACGATCAGGCCCGCCTGGGCGCCCAGCTCCACCACCACGCCGGCCATCAGGGAGCTGACCACGATGTAGTTGGCGGTGGTCGGCAGGCCCATGCCCAGCACGATGGAAATCAGCGCCACGAAGAACAGCATGGCCAAGAGGTTGCCGCCCGAGAGGAATTCCACGAACTCGGCCATGACCTGGCCCACGCCGGTCAGGGTGACTGAGCCGACGATGATGCCGGCCACGCCCATGGCGGCGGCCAGGCCGATCATGTTGCGGGCGCCGATCACCAGGCCGTCCAACAGATCGTGGAAACCTTCCCGCCACTTCCGGATCAAGTCCCCTTGCCGGCGGAAAAAGGCTTTCAAGGGCTTTTGCGACACCAGGATGAAGAGCAGGAACAAGGCCGCCCAAAAGGCGGAAAAGGCCGGCGACTTGCGCTCCACGATCAAGAACCAGATCAGCACCACGATGGGCACGATGTAGTGCAGGCCCGAACGGTAGATTTCCTTGAAGACCGGCAGCTTGACCACCTCGGAATCCCCGTCGTCCATGTCCAGGTCCGGCGCCTTGGAGGCCAGCCACACCAGCCAGATATAGCCCAGGATGACCAAGAGGGTGACCGGCGCGCCGGACAAGTCACCGAAGACCCATTTCAGCCCCAGGATCACGTAATAGATCGCGGCGCAGAGGATGATAAAGGACGAGATGATGATGCCCGTGCGCAGCAGCAGGATCTTCGCCGGTGAGGGCGGCGTGGCCCGGGGCAGGCCCGACATGCCCGCCTTCACCGCCTCCAGGTGGACGATATAGACCAAGGCGATGTAGGAGATCAGCGCCGGGATGATGGCGGTCTTGACCACCTCCACATAGGAAATGCCCACGTACTCGGTCATCAAGAAGGCCACGGCCCCCATGACCGGCGGGGTCAGCACGCCGTTCACCGAAGAGGATACCTCGACCGCGCCGGCCTTTTCGGGCGGGAAACCCACCCGCCGCATGAGCGGGATGGTAAAGGTCCCCGTGGTCACCACGTTGGCGATGGACGACCCGGAGATCATGCCGGTCATGGCCGAGGAGATCACCGCCGCCTTGGCCGGCCCGCCGCGCATGTGCCCGAGCAGGGAAAAGGCGATTTTGATGAAATAGCCGCCGGCGCCGGCCTGGTTCAACAAGGCGCCGAACAGCACGAACAAAAACACAAAGCCCGAGGACACGCCCAGCGCCACGCCGAAAACGCCCTCGGTGGTCAGCCACATATGGCTCATGGCCTTTTCGAAAGAGGCGCCTTTCCAGCGCACCACGTCGGGCAAGCCGTCCCAGGAGCCGAAAAACACGTAGGCCAGGAAGAACAGGGCCACCGCCATCAAGGGGAATCCCAAGGACCGCCGGGCGGCTTCCAGCAGCAAGACCAGGCCGATGCCGGCAACAATCAGGTCCACCGTGTTGGGCGATCCGGAACGGGCGGAAATACCGTCGTAAAAGATCCAGATATAGGCCGCCGAGCCGGCGGCCACGATGGCAACAATCCAATCGATGACGGGAATGTAGTGGCGCGGGCTGGATTTAAAGGTGGGGTAGGCCAAATAGGCCAGCAGCATAGCAAAGGCCAGGTGAATGGCCCGTGTCTGCGTATCGTTCCAAACCCCGAATCCCAAGAGGAAAGGCAGGGGCGAGGCGATCCACAGCTGGAACAACGACCAGGTGAGCGGAACGTACCAGATAACGGCGGCGGGAAAGGATGCGGTTGGCGCGCGGCCCCCGGTATCCGCATCCGCGACCATATCGTCCAGTTCTGGCGCGGAGTTTTTTGGCGTGCCCTCGGTCATTGCTCCCCCTCCCGAATGCCGCGCTTTTTACTTTTGCGGTTCTTATCTTTTAAAAAAATCAAAAAAGAGGGCCGCCCCCGCAGAGACGGCCCCAATAACGTTCAGACTACATCCAGCCGCGTTCTTGGTAGTATTTCACCGCGCCCGGATGCAGATCGGCCGAGAGGCCATCCGTAATCATTTCGGGTTCCTGCAGCCGCTCAAAGGCCGGGTGCAGTTTCTTGAAGTCGTCGAAGTTGTCGAAGACCGCTTTGACCACATAGTAGACCACGTCGTCGGAGGTATCCGCCGAGGTCACGAAGGTGGCCTTGGGGCCATAGGACAGGATGTCCCCGTCGTTGCCCGGATACATGCCGCCGGGAATGGTCGCCCGGGCATAAGCCTGGTTTTCGGCCAGGAGCTTTTCGACCCAGTCCCCTTCCATGGGGATCAACTTGATATCGCAAGTCGAGGTCGCTTCCATGGTGGAGCCGTTGGGCAGGCCGGCCGCCCAGATCGCCGCCTCGATCTTGCCGTCACACAAAGCCGCCGCCTGCTCGGAGGACTTCAGCTCGGAAGCCAGGGCCAGGTCGTCCTTGCCGACGCCGGAGTATTCCATGATCAGATCGGCCAGGGCCCGCTGACCGGAACCGGGATTGCCGATGTTCACGCGCTTGTCTTTGAAGTCTTCCACGCTGGTGATGCCGCTGTCGCCCCGGACCATGACGTGCATGGGCTCGGGATGGACCGAGAACAAGGCGCGCAGGTCTTCAAAGGCGCCGTCGTCGGCAAACTGATTGGTGCCCGTCAGGGCGGAGGCCTGAACGTCGGACTGAACCACGCCGAAGTCCAGCTCGCCTTCACGGATCGTGCGCGAGTTATAAACCGAGCCGCCCGTTGATTCGACCGAACAACGAATGTTGTGGGTCTTGCGGTCTTTGTTGACCAAGCGGCAAATGGCGCCGCCCGTCGGATAATACACGCCGGTCACGCCGCCGGTGCCGATCGTGATAAACTGCTGATCCTGAGCGCTGGCCGATCCCATCGCAAGAAGCGTGGTCACGGCGGCAGCCGACATCAGTTTCGTCAGATTCATTTGCTTTCTCCCTTTTGCGCAAAGATACAGAATTTTCATTCAAAAACCCCATACTCGAGCGTTGTGACCCATACTTGGGCGTTATGATATGTGAGAGATTACATGCGTTATGTTGGATGTCCATAAAAACAATTGTGTTATTTTTTCGGCTTCCAATACGCATCTGTTTGGTCTCTCAGGTCCGTGTAAACGGAAACGCGTGCTCTCGCTTCGGTACCGCCATGGGCCAGCACTCCGGCCAGCAGCGTTTCCATGACCGACAGCATCCCGATAAAACTGCTGAAATGGTGCGTACTAATGGTGGACGCCACCAAGGTCTCGTCGGGGTGCAGGTCCGGTGCGGAGACAAGGCTATCCGAAAGCAACACCAAACTCATCCCCTTTTCGCCGGCGAAGGCGCAAGTTTTGATCGTTTCGTAGGAATAGGGATAAGATGTAATGGCAAAGAGCAGATCCGTGTCGCCGGCAAAGGCCAGATCGTCCAAGGGCAAGCTCATTTGCCTCGGAATTAACTGGATATTGGGCAGAGCCATGCGGGCCACGTAATAAAAATAATAGGCCAGGCAGTAGGACGCGCGCAGGCCCAACACATAAACCTGCCGGGCCTTGAACAATTTATTGACTATTCGTTCCAGTATTTCCGGGTCCAACTCCCTCAGGCTTTTCGACACATTGCCGATGGCGCTGGCCGAGGCCTGCGCCTGCACGCTGGCCAGACCGCTCATGGCATTCAAGCGGTGCAGCCAGCCCATGTCCTCGGCCGCGATGTCCGAGGCCAGGAGAGCCTCCCGAAAGGGCGCGCGCAAATCGTCGAAGGAGTCAAAGCCCAGGGCGGCCGAGAGGCGCACCAGGGTATTGGTGCTTACACCGATCCGTGCCGCCGACTCCCGGATGGAATGGATGCCGAATTCGGCCGGGTGGTCCAGGATGTACTTGGCCGTGCGCGATAAAGCCTTGGAATAATTGGGCATATCGGTCAGCAGTTGATGGGCGATCTTGGCTTTCAGAGTCGGGTCCATGGTGCCTCAAAATAAAACAAATTTTCTTTTTTTCTAAGCTTGACTAAATCAGTTTTTTCCCAATTTATCAAGCCATCGATTTCACGGCTGCGCCTTTTTGCTTGCCAGCCCAATTGCCCGGTTCACTGCAAAAACCGGACGCCGCCCATCGAGGACGGCCAAGCGGGGAAACCAAGGACCGAAGGAAAGAGAAAATGTCGGACACTGCCTCCTTTCAAACCATTCTCTATCGCCGCGACGGCCCCGTCGCCGAGATCCGGTTCAACCGGCCCCATCGCCTCAACGCGGTGGTTTCGGCATTCTATGGGGAAATCCTGAGCGCGTTGGACCTGGCCGAGAAAGATGATGACGTACGGGTCGTCGTGCTCACGGGCGAGGGCCGGGCCTTTTGCGTGGGCGCGGACCTGAAGGAACACGGCGCCGGCAGCCGTAGCGAGCTGGAAAAGCTGGAATATCTCACGCTGGGAAACGATGTTTGCGAGCGCATTTACAAGTTTCCCAAGGTGGTGATCGCCGCGGTGAACGGTTACGCCTTGGGCGCGGGGGCGGAAATGTCCTGCGCCGTCGACTTCATCCTCATGAAGGAAAGCGCCCAGATCGGCTTTCCCGAAATCTCCATCGGCACCCACGTGGGCGGCGCCGTAACGGAAATCCTGCCCCGCCTCGTCGGGCTTGCCAAAGCCAAGGAGCTGATCTTCACCGGGCGGCGCATCGACGGCGCGGAAGCTCAGGCCATCGGTCTGGCCACCCGGGTTTTCCCCGACGAGTCCTTCGCGGCGGAGGTGGCGGCATTCGCCGCGCTGATCGCCGCCAAGGCGCCTATTTCCCTGCGGTTCGCCAAACAGCACCTCAACGACCTGCACCAGGACTACGGCTCCCGACTGGTCACCGAAATCAACGCCCTGCGCACCTGCATGCTCAGCGAGGATTGGCAGGAAGGCGTTGACGCCTTTGCCCAAAAGCGCAGCCCGGTCTTCAAGGGCCGTTAATCTCACCCTCTCGGAAAGCGCCCGCCAAAATGCCCAGCCAACTCCACGACATCCTGGACGCCGACGCCATCGCCGTGATCGGTGCCTCCAACGATCCGCAAAAGCGCGGCTATCAAGCCATCAAACAGCTCCTGGCCGATCGCTTTACCGGCATGATCTATCCCATCAACCCGAGGCAGCCGGAAATTCTCGGCCTCAAGGCCTACGCTTCCGTCTTGGAGGTGGCCGATCCCATCGACCTGGTCCTGGTCTGCACCCCGGCCAAGACCCTGCCCGGCATCATCGCCCAATGCGGCCAGAAGGGCATCAAGGGCGCCGTGGTATTGGCGGCCGGCTTCGCCGAGACCGGCCCCGACGGCGAAGCCTTGGCCGAGGCCACCCTTCACGCGGCGCGGGAAAACAACGTGCGCCTCATCGGCCCCAACACCAACGGCG
>JANQKX010000427.1 GCA_028280915.1 Kiloniellaceae bacterium | reverse complement strand
GCTCCGCGATCATCGGGTCCACAGCGGACAGCTTGGCCCGAAAAGCGTCGCCGCCCAAGCTTTCATAAAGCCGGGTCGCCTCCCGGCGGTGGCTGTCCTCCGTGGCCGGTATGGGCGAGTTTCCCGCCATGAGGGCGCGCAAGTAAAGCCCGGTACCGCCCACCACGATTGGCAGCTGGCCTTGGCCGTGGGCGGCGGCAATCTCGGCGCCGGCCAGTTGCAGCCAATGACCCACGGAACAACGTGTCTCACCAGAGATGACGCCATAAAGCCGGTGGGGCGCCCGGGCGCAGTCGTCATCATCCGGGCGGGCCGTCAGCACCCGCAGATCCCGGTAGATCTGCATGGAATCCCCGTTGATGACCACACCGTTGAAGGTTTCGGCCAGTCGCAGCGCCAGAGCGGACTTGCCCGAGGCGGTTGGCCCGGCCACGACCACGACGGGACGTTCGGCTTTGATAATATCGACGGTTTGTTCGCTCACGAAGATTGTTCCCGGCCCCGAGGCTTTGCGGCTTTTCCCAGCTTCCACGGGCCTTTATAACCGCCCCATGGATATTGTGCTAACCCTGGTCTCGTCACCTGATGCCCGCGTCCTCTCGACGGAGCGGGTCGACACCCTGCGCCGCGTCTTGGCGCAAAGGGATACCGATAGCCTCACGCCCCAGTGGCTGGCACCGGACACCGCTTGCGACCTGGTTTTATCCGGCGGTCTCGACGGGGATCTTGGGCCGGTGTTGTCGGCTTGGCGGGAAAAGGCGCCCATAGATTGGGCCTTGCTGCCCCGGGAAGGGCGCCGCAAAGGCCTGCTCTTGGCCGACATGGAATCCACCATCATCGGGCAAGAGATGATTGACGAGATCGCGGATCTGACTGACCTGGGGCCTCGCATTGCCGATATCACCCGCCGGGCCATGGCCGGAGAATTGGAGTTCGCCGGATCGCTTAAGGAACGGGTGGCGGCTTTCACCGGACTTTCCCTGGACGTTTTGGCCCAGGTCGCCCACCGCATGGTGCTGAACCCGGGTGCCCGAACGCTGGTCGGCACCATGTCCCGATCCGGGGCCCATTGCGCCTTGGTGTCGGGCGGTTTTGAGTATTTCGCATCTCAGATCAAGGTGGCTTGCGGCTTTGACGAAGTTCGGGCCAACCGGCTGGAATTTGAAGGCGAAAAGCTGACCGGCCGGGTTCTGGCGCCCATTCTGGGACCGGAGGCAAAACGCCAGGCACTTGACGAGCTGGTGGCGGCCTGCAACCTGAGCGCCAGGGATGCTTGCGCCGTGGGGGATGGGGCGAACGATTTGGATATGCTGGCGGCTGCGGGGCTCGGCGTGGCTTATCACGCCAAACCCAAGGTGCGGGCGGCGGCCCGGTTCCGCCTCGACTTTGCGGACCTAACGGGCCTGCTCTTTTTCCAGGGATATCACCGGGACGAGTTTATCCTCGCCCCGGCTTGAATGTCAGGAGTGGTTAGGCAATCAGCGGATCAGCTTTGGTCGATCCGCACGGCCACCCATTGGAATTCGCCCTGACGGTACACCAGCAAGGTGATGACCTTGTAGCCTTCATCCTTGGCGGCGGTCACCTTCGCGGCCACTTCCTCCGGCGTGGACACTTCTTCCTGATCCACCTCGACGATCACGTCACCCGGGCGCAGGCCCTTTTCGGCGGCGGCGCTGTCGGGATCCACCTCGGTCACCACCAGGCCGTTGGCTTTGTCATCCAGTTGAAACTGGCTGCGCAGCTCGGGGGTAATGGTGCCCAGGACCAAGCCGAGAGAGGGAACATCCCCGTCGGCGCTCGGTGTTTCCGTTGGCTGGGCAACAGCGGCAACCTGTTCGATGTCCAGTTTGCCAAGGTTCACGTCGACGCTCTGCTCTTCCCCTTTGCGCCAGACGGTCACTTTCACGTCCTTGCCGATGGGGGTTTCCGCCACCATGCGGGGCAGCTTGCGCATCTCGGTCACCGGGCGGCCGTCGAAGGTCAGGATCACATCGCCCTGCTTGATGCCGGCCCTTTCCGCCGGTCCGCCTTCGGTTACGGAGGCGACCAGTGCGCCGCGCGGCTTGCCCAGCTTCAGGCCTTCGGCCAGTTCCTCGTTGACCGACTGGATGCGCACGCCCAGCCAGCCCCGCTGAACCTCGCCGCTGTCCCGCAACTGGTTGATCACGTTCTGGGCCAGGGTGGAGGGGATGGCGAAACCAATGCCGACGGAGCCGCCGGAGGGCGAGAAAATCGCCGTATTCACCCCGATGACCTCACCGTCCAGATTGAACATGGGACCGCCCGAGTTGCCTCGGTTGATGGCGGCGTCGGTCTGGATGAAATCGTCGTAGCGGCCGGCATTGATGTCCCGCGCCCGGGCGGAGACGATACCGGCGGTGACGCTGCCGCCCAATCCGAAGGGGTTCCCGATCGCGACCACCCAGTCGCCGATCCGCGTTTCGTCGGATTTGCCCCAGGTGGTGGCGACCAAGGGCTTATCGGTTTCCACCTTTAGAAGCGCCAGGTCCGTATCCCGGTCGCTGCCCACCACTTCGGCGGTCAGAGTGGTGTCATCAAAAAAGCGCACGGTCACTTCTTCCGCGTTTTCAATGACATGGTGGTTGGTCACGATGTAGCCGCTGGGATCGATGACAAAGCCGGACCCCAGGGAACTGGCCTGCCGCCGCCGGTTGGGGGCGGGCGGTCCGCCGCCTTCGCCGCGCCGGTCGAAGAAGTCCTTGAAAAACTCCTCCAACTCCTCCGAGGGCTGGCCCTCGACGGTTTGAGTGGTGGAGATGTTGACCACGGTGGGCAGGAGCTGTTCCGCCAGATCGGCGAAGGATTCGGGGGCGCCCCGTGCTTCGGCCCGATCAGGGCCCCCGACGGCGGCAAAGGCGACCACGAACATCGCGCAAAGGCTGCCGACAGCAAGCCGCTTGCTGAAAGTCTGCCGCGAAACTGGATTGGAAGCGGGGCTCTCGCCGAGCGGAGAAGGGACACTCCGGCGTACAAATCCCATAAGACTATTCACATCAATCTCCCATCTATTCACCACGCAGCACTCATTTACCACACGGTACTGGTGTTAACTGGTCGAAACCCGGCCTGTCGTGGATCTGGTAGGGTTCCGCGCCTCAATCAAGGCATGCTCCCGATCACGTGACATTACCAAGTGCCGACCCCATTGCCGATCAGGCTCCGCCGGCCGCACACTTTACGTTAGCCGCGCAACAGCCAGACGGCCACCACTCCTATTACCGCGGCCATAAGGCCGGCGGCCCGCAAACTCTCTTGCGGGACCTGTTCCAATAGCTCCAGAATCTGCCGCAAACGATGCGGAAACAACGCCAGGAACGCGCCTTCGATCACCAATACAAGGGCCAACGCGGTCAAAAAGTCCAGCATGGCTGACTTTCCCCCGTACCGGTTTTCATGCCCAATTCGCCCGGTCCCCGCGCAAAGGCGGGGTCAATCCTGCGACTTCGGACCTATGGCGCTTCCGTCCTGACCCGGCCAGCTTACTCGCTCGGCGCAGCCGATTCGGTTGCATTTGGCTCAATTTGGTCGAAAAAGCTGAAAAATTCACTATCAGGCGACAAAACCATAAAAGTGCTGTCGTCCGACAGGGACGCGTCATAGGCCTGCATGGAGCGATAAAAGTTAAAGAAATCAGCATCCTGGCCGAATGCCGCGTTCAAGGTAGAGGTTCTGGCCCCTTCCCCTTGACCGCGAAGAATTTCAGCTTCCCGCTTGGCTTCGGCCCGGATAACCGTGGCTTCCCGGTCCGCCGAGGCCTTGATTCGCTGCGCTTGCTCGAAGCCCTGGGCGCGGAATTCCGCCGCTTCCCGCTCACGTTCCGATTTCATTCGGGCGTAAACCGCCTGACTGGTCTCATCGGGCAGGTCGGCCCGGCGAATCCGCACGTCCACGATTTCGATGCCGAAGCGCTGGGCCTGGCGGTTCACGTTCTCGGCGATTTTGTCCAGAATCTCCGCCCGTTCCTCTGACAGCAGGGAAGCCAGCGTGGTGTTACCCAAGGCTTCACGCAAGGAGGCGTTGATGATGCCGCTCAAGCGCTGACGGGCCACCGGCTCGGTCCGAACGGTTCGGAAGAACTGCAAGGGTTCATTGATCCGGTAGCGGGCAAAGGCGTCCACCAACAGACGCTTTTGGTCCGACAGCAGCATGCTTTCCACCGGCGGGTCCAGGTTCAGCACCCGCTTTTCGTATTCCTGCACGTCCTGAATGAAGGGTATCTTGGCGTAGATGCCCGGCTCTTTGATCACCCGTTTGGGATCGCCGAACTGCATGACGATGACTTGCTTGGTCTGATACACCGTGAACAGGGCGCTGGCGGCGACGAAGCCGAGCACGATCACGATGATCCCGACGATAAGGAGCCAATTCTTTTTCATGTGCCTGACTCCGCCCTTAGTTATTGCCAGAGCTGCCGCCGCTCCGGCGTTGCAGCTCGTTCAGAGGTAGGTAGGGGATAGCCCCTTGGCCGCCTTTGTTGTCCATGATGACCTTGTCGGTGCGCCCAAGCACATCCTGCAAGGTTTCCAGGTACATGCGCCGCCGGGTCACATCCGGGTTTTCCTTATAGGCTTCATAAACCGACAAGAAACGCTCGGCCTCACCCTCGGCCTCGTTCTCCAGCCGTTCTTTATAAGCCTGGGCGCCCTGGATCTCCCGCTGGGCTTCACCGCGGGCCCGGGGCAGGATGTCGTTACGATAGGCGTCGGCCTCGTTGCGCGCCCGGTCCCGGTCCTGCAGGGCCCGCTGCACGTCGATGAAGGCATCGACCACCGCCGAGGGCGGCTGCACGTCCTGAAGCACCAGGTCGGTGATTTCAATGCCGGCCTGGTATTCGTTGAGGGTGTTTTGCAGCAGGGTGCGCGTGTCCGTTTCGATGGTGCCGCGGGCTTCGGTCAGGGCCGGTTGGATATCGGTCCGGCCGATAATCTCACGCATGGCACTCTCCGCGGCGATTTTGACCGTCGCCTCCGGATCGCGGATGTTGAAGAGGTATTGTCCCGCATCGGCGATTTTCCACTGCACCGTAAAGTCGATGTCGATGATGTTCTGATCGCCGGTCAGCATTAGGCTTTCTTCGGGAATGTCGCGCTTTTGCACGCGCGTGCCCGCCGAACTGCCTTGGAACCCGATATCGATCTGGTGCACGTCGGTGACGCCGGGTGTCAGCACCGTTTCAATGGGATAGGGCCAGTGCCAGTTCAAGCCGGGCTGAGTGGTGTCGACCCATTTGCCGAAGCGCAGCACCACGCCCTCCTGGTTGGTTTGCACCCGGTAAAATCCGGTCAGGCCCCAACCGATGATCAGCACCGCCAAGATGACCAGTATGGTCTTCATACTGAGGCCGCCGCCACTGCCGCCGCCGCCCAGGGCCGATTTCATCCGGTCCTGGCCCTTGCGGATCATATCTTCGAAATCCGGCGGCCGTGAGCCGCCGCCGCCGCCACCCGGGCCGCCGCCGCTACCGCCGCCGCCGCCCCAAGGGCCGCCGCCGCCAGAACCATTGCCAGAGCCGCCACCCCACGGCCCGCCGCCGCCACCTTTATTTTCCCAGGGCATCTATTGTTTTCCCGATAAGTTCATCTGCATTCGAATATTGTCCCCACGGGACAGTTGATCAAGCTTCCTGTTCGGGGAGAGGGCTATTTCGAGCTGACATCCTCCGCGACGCGCCTTATATCACGTGGAGCACACAGCGCCAGGGCGGATTACGGCTTGATCATAATTGCCAATGGCCTGGGTTCACTGGAGCGCCACCCGAATGAGGTGGAACTTGAGGCAAACCGGAAAAATTTCAAGGACGACGTAAATCCGATGACCGCCATTACCGAACAGAATATCCTGGCCGCCCTCAAAGCCGTGGTGGAGCCGGAGACGAAACGTAATATCGTGGACCTGGGCATGGTCACCGGATTGGTCATCAAGGATGGGAACGTGGGTTTTGCCATCGAAATCGATCCGCAAAAGGGCGCGGAAAGCGAACCCCTGCGTCAAGCCGCTGAAAAGGTCGTCTATGATCTGCCGGGCGTGACCTCGGTCACGGCGGTTCTGACCGCCGAGCGCCAGGCGCCAAGCAGTGCATCACCGGCGCAAC
>JANQKX010000384.1 GCA_028280915.1 Kiloniellaceae bacterium | reverse complement strand
TTCATGATCGACGTGGATCAGCTGGGCATGATGCAGGTCATGGCCGGGGGCTATGACGTGTCGGAAAACGGCCAGGCCATGGATGCCATCCGCGAGGTGGGGCCGGGCAGCCACTTCCTGGGCTGCGCCCACACCCAGGCCAACTTCGAAACCGCCTTTTACCGCTCCAACATCGCCGACAACAATTCCTTCGAGCAGTGGGAAGCCGAAGGCGGCAACGATGCCATGCAGCGGGCCAACAAACTGATGCGCCAGACCCTCAAGAACTACGAAGGACCGGGCTTGGATCCGGGCATCGACGAGGCCCTGCAGGATTTCATGCGCCAGAAAAAGGACTCCATGCCCGACGCCTTTTCTTAACGGGGATCTGGCTTCTTGACGGGGATCTGGCGGCCTCTCGACGGGATGGCAATGGGTCGACGGCCGGGCAGGGACCGCGGCGCGGTCTGCTGACCCGAGGGGGCTCCCGGCCGGATCGTTCGGCGGTAAACCCGTCCCCAAGGGCGCTTTGAGGCGTGGCTCCTATCCACATCGCCCATTGGGCGCGCGCCTGGTAAAATCGCCCTTGGGGCGAGGGCAACGCGCCGCCGGCCTCCGGGACCGGTTGGACCCCTATGGATTTTCTCGATCGGCGCCGTCACTTCACCGTAAATTACTGAACAATTTAAACGAGAATAATTCTAATGCACAAAGTGCTCATGGCTTAACGGATTTAGAGCCGGGCCGGGTGGCGGATACGGCGGCAAACATTCCCATAACCCCTCGGAAATGCGACTGAAAATCACACGCATTATCGGCTTGAAAATCAATTTAAAATAAAGCTTGCCTTGGGGTCGGCGAGAGCTATCTTGGTAGTATCGACTGGGTACTTGCCCGCCGATTGAACGAGTCGGAATCTCTGGTGCACGGCCGTATAGGATCGCGATTGTCTTTAGGAGAGAGTTATGAAAGGCAAAAAAGTCGTTCTCGAAACCCTGAACGGCCTTCTGACCCACGAGATGTCGGCCGCCGACCAGTACTTCATCCATTCGCGCATGTTCCAGGACTGGGGCTTGGAGGAACTCTACGAGCGCCTCAAGCACGAGCAGGAAGAAGAGCTGGAACATGGTGCCAAGCTGGTGGAGCGCATCCTCTTCCTGGAGGGCACCCCCGACGTGGCCGCCCGGGAAAAGCTGAACATCGGCAAGGACGTGCCCAGCATGCTCAAGAACGACCTGGACTACGAGGTCTTCGTGCAGAAGGAACTGACCAAGGCCATCGCGGTCTGTGAAAAGGCCGGCGACTACGTCAGCCGGCAAGTTCTGATCAGCCTGCTGGATGATACGGAGACGGACCACATCTACTGGCTGGAGATCCAGCTGGGCCTGATCGACAAAATGGGCCTGGAAAACTACATCCAGTCCAAGGCGGGAAGTTCGGCGGCCTGACACCTGACACCTGACACCTCAAACTTGGCGCTGAATTTGCTATCGGCGCTTCTTCCGTTCTGGAAATTCCACTCGTGCCAGGGCCGTGTGCTTGAACATCGTGGGGTCGGTTTGGTATCTCAAGTTACACCTGCCGAACCCACGAATGTAGGAGCACGTTTTCCCAATGGCGGAAATCACCAAGCTTTCTGGCCAAGTCGTCTACGAAAACAGGTGGATGAAAGTGCGCGAGGAGCGGGTCCGCTTCCAAAACAAAAAGGAAGGGATCTACGGCGTTGTCGACAAGGAAGACTTCGCGCTGATTGTTCCCATCCATGAGGACGGGCGCTTTCAACTGGTGCAGCAATTTCGCTACACCGTGGGCGGGCGCTACTGGGAGTTTCCGCAAGGTTCCTGGGAGACGAAACCAGGCACGGACCCGCTGGTGGTCGCCCGGGCCGAGTTGGAAGAGGAAACCGGATATCGCGCCGCCTCACTGCGCCCTGTTGGCCATCTTTTCGAAGCTTACGGGTTCTCCAATCAGGGATTTCACATCTTTGTGGCCTCCGGCCTTCAAGCGGGTCGGACGAAACTCGACCCCGAGGAGCAGGGGCTGATCACCGGGGCTTTCGCCTTGGAGGATATCAAGACCATGATCGCTGAGGGGGAGATAAAGGACGCCCCCAGCATCGCGGCCCTCGGTATCCTTGCGCTATCCGGTGACTTACCAATCCATAGCGTTTAGGTCGCCGCGGCTGCCATCTAGCCCAACGGCTTTTTGTCGATGATCGATCCGGCCAGCTTGACGCCGGTGGCGACCAGCTCCGGCACCACTTGGTGGGCGCCGGCCTCTTCCAGCTGGCGGGCGTGGGCTTCGTTCTTGGCCCGGGCATAAACCTCGATATCGGGAAAGATGTAGCGCACCATGGTCACGGTCTGCAGCGCCGCCTTGGGGCTGTCGATCGCCACGACCACGGCCTGGGCCCGGTCCAGGTTAACCGCGGCCAGAACCTCCGGCCGGGTGGCGTCCCCGTAATAGATCGGCTGCTGGCTCTTGCGGGCCTGGGCGATGCGGTGCGGGTTCAAGTCCAGCGCCACGTAGGGCGTGCCCGCCTCGGCCAGGCTCTGGGCCACGGCGTTGCCGACCCGGCCGAAGCCGGCGATGATCACGTGGCCGCTCATCTTGCTCACTTCCTGGGGCAGGTTTTCTTCCACGTCCGGCGCGTCGTCCCGTTCCATGATTTGCGACAAACGCCGCCCCAAGTGGGCGAGCAGGGGGGTCAGCATCATGGTCACGGCCACGGCCACCACCAGCAACTGGGCGTCCCCGCTTCTCAAGGGGCCGGCGATCACGCCCGCGCCCAAGAGCACGAAGGCAAACTCGCCCCCCTGCGACAGCAGCAGACCCAAATGAAGCGAATCGGGCTTGGGCAGGCCGAAGAGCCGCGCCAAACCGGCCAACAGCGCCGCCTTGCCGATAATCAGGCCGCCGGCCAAGAGCGCGATCCAGCCCAAGTTGTCCAAGGCCAGCTGCAAATTGATGGCCATGCCCACGGTCATGAAAAACAGCCCCAGCAGCAGGCCGCGGAAGGGCTGAATATCGGCGTGCACTTGATGGCGGAACTGGGTTTCCGCCAGGAGCATGCCGGCCAAGAAAGCGCCGAAGGCCATGGATAGGCCGGCCATATGGGTCACCATGCCGGCGCCCAGGGCGATGAAGATGGTCAGGGCGGCAAAAATCTCCGGCTCCTTGACGGCGGCCACCTGGGAGAAGATGTGACGCAGCACGATGCGCCCCACGCCCAGGATGGCCATCACCGCGGCCACCATCTTCAAGCCCGATTCGCCCAGCGCCATGAAAACCGAATCCCC
>JANQKX010000372.1 GCA_028280915.1 Kiloniellaceae bacterium | reverse complement strand
AGCCCTCCAGGATCTCGGCGGCGCGGTGAATGCCGGCCCGAATGCGGTGGTAGGTGGCGCAGCGACAGACATTACCGTCCATGGCGACGTCGATATCGTCGTTGCTGGGCTTGGGGGTGGTGGCCAAGAGTTCGGCCGCTTGCATGATCTGACCCGATTGACAGTAGCCGCATTGGGGCACGTCCAACTCGGCCCAGGCCTGGCGCAAAGCCGCGGCTTCCGGGCCGTCGACCGCCTCGATGGTCACCACCGTCGCGCCCTCAACGTCGCCCAGAAATGTCTGGCACGAGCGCACCGCGATGCCGTCCACATGAACCGTGCAGGCGCCGCATTGGGCCACCCCGCAGCCGAATTTGGTCCCGGTCAGCTTGAGCTCGTCCCGCAGCACCCACAAGAGGGGCATGTTCGGGTCCGCCTCGATGTTTTGATCTTTGCCGTTGATGGTGAGTTTGGTCGCCATTGCCGTCGGTTCTCCGGAGAAGGAAGACAGGATGTAAACTACACAGTATAGTGTAGTGCTTATTTGGGCGTTGTAAACTGAAAAGTCTACTCTATAATCGTTCACGGTTTCGCGAGCAGATTGTAGGTGCCATGCCGCCCCTTGAAGAAAAGCGTTTACAGATACTGGATGCCGCCTTGGAAGAGTTCCAGCAGCTGGGCTTTGCGGGGGCCAGCATGGACCGGATCGCGGAGCGGGCGAAGGTTTCCAAACGCACTGTTTACAATCATTTCGAAAGCAAGGAAGCGCTGTTTAACGCCATCGTCGGCGTAATGTTTGAAGAGGCCCGGCAGACGGTCAACGTATCCTACGTCCCGGGAAAGCCCTTGCGCGATCAACTGGTGGCCTTGGGCCGGGCCGAGGGCCAGCTGCTGCAATCCGAGCGCTTTATGAATTTGGCCCGCATGGCGCTGGGCGAGACCATGCGGGCGCCACAAGTGGCCCAGGCGGTTCAGCAGGAGGCCGACAAGATGGTGGTCTTCTCCGATTTCATGACGGCGGCCCGCGACGCCAAGGCGATCCAGGCCGACGATATCGAGGAGGCGACCTCCCAGTTTATCGCCCTCCTCAAGTCAAAGGCCTTTTGGCCTCATGTGGTGTCCGGGGGACGGGTTGGCGCCGAAGAGATGGAGGATATCGTGCAAAGCAGCGTGCGCACCTTCATGGCCCGTTTCGCGCCCGACCAGCGATAGGATCAGCCGCCGGGCAGCGTGCTGTCGGTCCAGCGAAAGGCAAGGTCCATCGCCTGGAAGGGCAAAAGAGCGCAGGTCCAGCGGGACCGAAAGCCATGCAGGGGGCGGAAAATCTCAAAGTCCGGCCAGTCCTCGGGCGTCACGGGCAGGTCTTCCGCGATGATCTTTTTCAGGCGCCGGTGGCGAAGGGCCATCTGGGCGGCGTCCAGGCCCACGGCATGGCGGTCGATCAGGCAGGCGGCGGCTTGGCAGATGGTGCAGCCACGCACCACTTGGGAAAGGGCGGCAATGCGCTCCTCCCGAAAATGCAGCTGCAGGCGCACGCTGTCGCCGCAGAGCGGGTTGTCGTGACGGATCTCCCTGTCGATCAGAGGCAAGGGCGCGCTGTTAAAAGGCTGACGGGCCAGCGCCACAAGCCGGGCGTTGTAAAGATCCCTGAGAGCTGGATCGTGGCCGTCGAAGCTCATGAGTCCCCAAGCGGCACTTCCGGGCCCTTTAGATCCTCGGGCCGGTCGATGTCCGTTAACACGCCGCCATCGTCCATGACGATTTCATGGACCGAATCGGCATATTGCCGCAGCAACAATCGCCCGCCCTTGTCCCCTTCCAGACGCTTCAATTCGTCAAAAAACCAGCTGTCCCACAAAACCGGGTTGCCGCGCCGGCCGGCAAAACTGGCCACATGGATCGACCGTTCTCCGGCCTCTTCATAGGCGGCAATCAGCCGGTCGATATGGTCCGCCGCCACATAGGGCATGTCGCCCAGGCAGATCACGGCCCCGTCGACCCCCGCCGGCAAAGCCTCGAGACCGCACCTCAATGAGGTGCTCATCCCTTTGTCAAAGGCCTGGTTCGGCACGATCCGCACGGCCAGCCCGTCCAAGGCTTGGCCCACTGCAGGGGCTTGATGGCCGGTGACGACCACCACCTGCGAGACCCGCGCGCCGAGCACTTCGCCCACGACGGTGCGCACCATCGGCGTTCCTTCCAGGGGCAGCAGCAGCTTGTTCTCCGGCCCCATGCGCCGCGATTGCCCGGCGGCCAGGACGATGGCCGCGATCCGGGGCCGCCGGCCCGCGTCTTGGCCCGCGTCTTGGCCCATGTCTTGGCCCATGTCTTGACCCGCGTCTTGGCCCGCGTCTTGATCGGGGCGGGCCTCGTCGGGGATGACGGCTGATGACCGGGGCTGCGGCCGGGTCAAGGTTTCCTCCAGCAGGCCGCCCACGCCCATGGCGCCGATGTCCTGCGACGTGATGGGCAAGTCGGCCATGAGGCGGGCCAAAACCCAATCGAAACCGTTTTCCTTGATGGAGCGGGCACAGCCCGGCATGGCAATCACCGGGGTCGCGCCCAGGCGGGCCAGCAGCAACAGGTTGCCCGGATCCACCGGCATGCCGAACCGTTCGATAGCCCCCCCGAGCGCCGTGATGGCGCCGGGAATGACATCGCGCCGGTCCATGATGGCCGACGCCCCACCGATGATCAGCAGATCACAGTCGTCTCCACCCAGCCCGGCCAAGGCCTCGCCCACTGCCTGGCGTTCATGTGCTGCGTGAACCACGTTGGTCAGCGCCGCGCCCATGGCATGCAATCGCGCCCGCAAAACCTGCTCGGACTTGAGCAGCAGGCTTTCCTTGTACCCCGGCAAGGTGGTGAAGAGAGCGTTCACCCGCTTGGGCGCGAAGGGCGCGATCCGCAACGGGCGGCCCTGCGCCAAAAGGTGCACCACCTCCGCGACTCTCGGCGTGGGGACGGCGAAGGGGATGACTTTCACCGTGGCGACCATCTGCCGGACCTTTACTCGGGCGAAGGGCGGCAGGGTCGCCACCGTGATGGACTCATCAACGGCGTTGGCCCTTTCGATGGCATGCCGGTCCAGGACCAAGAGCCCGTCCGACTGGGCGATGATGTTGCAGCGGCCGGTGAAAGCTTGGGTCAGGGCCAGGCCGGCGCCTTGGAGGGGGGCGGCCACGCGGCGGGCCACCTGGTCTTCGTGTAGGTCCTCGGGGTCCAAGCGGGCCGCGGTAATGCGCGATTGCCCGGCCGCCGCCATGACCCGCAGGTCATCCTCGGTCAGCAAATGTCCCTTTTTCAACACCCGGCCGGCGCCGCGCCAGGTATGGGCGATAATCGTACCGGCCGCTTGGTCGAGGGGAAATTGGTCGAACTTCATGGGCCGGCCGGGCGCTGGTTTTTTTGCGCGACGATCTGGGCCATGACGGCAATGGCGATTTCGTCGGGAGTGCGGGCGCCGATGTCCAAGCCGATGGGGCCATGAATGCGCGCCAGTTCCTTTTTGTCGACCCCGCTCGCCGCCAGGCGCTCCAGGCGCCGCTCATGGGTGCGCGTGCTGCCCAGGGCACCGATGTAAAAGGCCTCGGAGCCCAGCGCCGCGACCAGGCCGGGATCGTCGATCTTGGGGTCGTGGCTGAGCGCGGCCATGGCGGAGATGGGCCTGGACCGCTGGCCCGCCGTGGCCGCGCTCAGCCACGACCCCAAGATCGACGATCCCGGCCTGGTCGCGGCGCTGGGCTCCGAGGCCTTTTACATCGGTGCCCTGGGCAGCAC
>JANQKX010000370.1 GCA_028280915.1 Kiloniellaceae bacterium | reverse complement strand
AGCCCTCCAGGATCTCGGCGGCGCGGTGAATGCCGGCCCGAATGCGGTGGTAGGTGGCGCAGCGACAGACATTACCGTCCATGGCGAGATCCTGGAGGGCTGAGCCATGAAACTGCTGAAAAACCTCGTGGCCGCTGCCGCGCCGTCGGCCGTCAACGATATGAACCGGCGGACCTTCCTAAAAGTCACGGGCGGCGCGACCGCCGGGCTGGTTGTCGGTCTTCAATTCGTCGGTAAAGCCGCCGCCACGGGCGATGGCAACTTCAATCCCTTTGTGCAGATCTCGCCCGACGGCACGGTGACCGTGCTGTCCAAACATCTGGACAAGGGCCAGGGTGTTTTGAGCGGCCTGGCCTCCCTGGTCGCGGAAGAGCTGGACGCGGACTGGTCCATGGTGCGGGGCGACTTCGCGCCCTCCAACCCCAAGGTTTACAACAATCTTCACTGGGGCGAGATGCAGGGGACCGGCGGTTCCTCGGGCATCCCCAACAGCTTCATGCAGTATCGCCAGGCCGGCGCCGCGGCCCGGGTCATGCTGGTCCAGGCGGCCGCCCGGGAATGGGGCGTGCCGGCCGCGGAAATCACGGTGGAAAAGGGCATCCTGTCCCATCCTTCCGGGCAATCCGGGGGCTTTGGCGCCTTCGCCGCCGCGGCCTCGGCTGAAACCCCGCCGGCGGAGGTCACCCTGAAATCCGCTGCCGACTTCAAGCTGATCGGCAAGTCCGCCCACGGCCGGCTGGACAGTGCCCCCAAAAGCCGGGGCGAAGCAGTCTACACCCAGGATATCCACCTGCCGGGCATGCTGGTCGCCGTGATCGCCCGCGCGCCCAAGTTCGGCGCGACGGTCGCGTCTTTCGACGACAGTGCCGCGCGGGAGATCCCCGGCGTCAGAGACGTGGTGCAGGTACCCCAAGGCGTTGCCGTGCTGGCCGACAACACCTGGACGGCCATTCAGGGCCGCGACGCCCTCGATGTGACATGGGATGACAGCCAAGCGGAAACCCGCTCCACGGCGCAGATGGCTGCGGAATACCGGGCTCTAGCCGAGCAGCCGGGCCTGGTCGCGGAAAACACCGGTGATGCGGATGCGGCCCTGGCCGGCGCCGAGACCGTGCTGGAAGCGACTTTCGAGTTTCCCTTCCTGGCCCATGCGCCCATGGAGCCCATGAACGCGGTGGCGGACCTTAAGCCCGGCGAGTCCCTGGAGATATGGACCGGCAGCCAGCTGCCGACCCTGGATCATTCCATCGCCGCGCAGATCGCCGGCCTGGCGTTGCCCCAGGTCAAGATCAACACCCTTAACGCCGGCGGCTCTTTCGGGCGCCGCGCCAATCCCACCTCGGACTTCGTCAACGAGGCGGTCAACATCGCCGTGGCCATCGATGGCCGCGCGCCGGTCAAGCTGGTGTGGACCCGCGAGGATGATATCCGCGGCGGCTATTACCGGCCCATGTACGTGCACAAGGTACGGGCCGGGCTGGACGGCGCGGGCAACATCGTCGGCCTGCACCACCGCGTCGTCGGCCAGTCGATTCTGACGGGGACACCTTTCGAGGCCTTCCTGATCAAAGACGGTATCGACAGCACCTCGATCGAGGGCGCCAAGGAATTGCCCTATGCCGTCGGGGCCCACCGGCTGGAGGTGCACAACACGGACGTGCGCGTCCCGGTGCTCTGGTGGCGCTCCGTGGGCAGCACCCACACGGCCTACGTGATCGAAACCATGATGGACCGCCTGGCAAAGGCCGCCGGCGAGGACCCCGTCGCCTTTCGATTGCGCCACATGGAAAACTACCCCCGCGAGGCTGGGGCCTTGAAACTGGCGGCGGAAAAGGCGGGCTGGCGCGAGACAAGCCCGGCCAATGGCGCCCACCGGGGCGTGGCCGTGCATAAATCCTTCGGCTCTTACGTGGCCCAGGTCGCCGAGGCCCGGGTGCGAGACGATGGCAGCATCAAGGTGGACCGGGTCGTTTGCGCCATCGACTGCGGCCTCGCGGTCATGCCCGACCAGGTCAAGGCACAGATGGAAGGGGGCATCGGCTACGGGTTGGGCGCTGTCTTGCGCAACCGCATCTCCATGGAGGACGGTGAGGTCGTGGAATCCCAATTCTTCGACTACGAGCCATTGCGCATGAGCGACATGCCCCATGTGGAGACCCACATCGTGCCCTCCACCGAAGCCCCGACCGGTGCCGGCGAGCCGGGCACCCCGCCCATCGGCCCCGCCGTGGCCAATGCGCTTTTCTGGGGCACCGGCCGGGAGATCAACACCCTCCCCTTCAGCGACCATAGTCTGGTTTGAGGTAACTCCCCGAGGAGTTAAGGATTGGCGAACGCTCTCGCCAATCCCTCTAGCTCAGCCATCGGACTGAGCGAAAAGCAAGGAGGTTGGCCTTAAGAAAAAACCGCGGGTGCCTGATCGGCGCCCGCGGATCTTTTTTCATCGGTCCCGCCTGTCGATCCTGCAATCTATCGTGCCGGGCGGCCATACAGCCGGGACAGGACAAAATCCAAGGACACCATGCCGGCCCCCTTGAGCGCCAGGTAGGCGAAAAGGAAGACCCAAAGGGCGCGCTGGTCCAAGATCACCGCATTGGACAGATTGTCGAACCACGCACCGATGGTGGCCGCGTCGGCGTGGTGAAAGGCGATATCCACATAGCTTTGCACCAGGACAAACACGATCATGCCGACGGCGGCGATCCGGGTGAAAAGGCCGAGCACGACCAAGAGCGGCAAAATGATCTCGGCATAGCTGCCGGCGTAGACCATCAATCCCCAGGGAATGAAAGCCACCTGGGAAGCATCGTAGCCGGCGGCCTCCACGATGGGCGGAATGATCTGGAAATAGGCCGCGTCGGCGATGGAAAACGGCCCGCCTTCGAATTTAGTGAAGGCGGAGTTCAGGAAATAGATAAACAGCACGGCGGCAAAAACCAATCGGGCGAAGAGGCCCATCAGCCAGGCATCGGCAATCCGCCCGGCACCATTGGCAAGGCGCCCATAAAGGCCAAGAAAAAACTGAATCATCGTGAGATTCCTTAACTAAAGTCCGGCACGGGGCGCGGCATTCGGTTGAACACTGTCAGCAGGCGGTGGCAAGACGCCAGCGATGGCGCCGGTTTCGAACAGGCCGGCGAGATGGGTGGAAAGATCAAAATCGGGGACAGCCGCCCCACCCGCCTCTGCAGCCGTTGCCAAGTTTTTGCCCGCGATCAGGGCGGCCAGAAAAGGCCCGCCACCCGGCGGCAGGATGTGACTGTCCACCTGGAGATGGGGCCGCACCACCAGACCGTCCTCGGCCCGGCCCATGTCCACCTGATCCGACGTCATCAGCCCGGTGCTGGCCGCCCAGAGGGACACCACCGGGTAACCGGACCGCGACAAGGAAACCGAGGGGTGGACGCTAAAAGTCACCGAAGCGACCCGCGCGGGATCGATTTCGCCAAGGGCCGCGATGGAAAGAGGCGCCGCATCCGGGGCATGAAAAGCCTGCAGACGGGCGAACTCAAAACGCGCCACGTCCGCCAGATAGGGAACGGAACGGGCCGCCGGGGGAAAGGTCTGCAGAAAATCGCCAAAGGTCGCGCCATAGCGGAACAGCAAGGGCGAGCGGGGCGGCGACTGGGTCAGATAAGCCCGGGCGGTGGCGCGAAAGAACTCCTCGCCGACCAAGGCACGTACCGCCGGAAAGGTCTCACCCAGGGCATCAATGGCGGCGACGGCCACGTTGTTGCGGTAAATGTCAAAGCGGCGGGTCTGGGGCGCCGTAGCGTCGGCACCGGCCGGGCGCCGAACGTCCTGCGGCGCCGGATCGGAGGGGTCCAGAAGCGCCCGGGCAAAAGACCCTTGGGTTTGGGACAGACTAGGCACGCCGGGCCTCCAAGACTGGCTCGGCATCGGTGGTCCGAGCCGCCTCGTCCATCACCCTTTGAGCCGCTTGGCCTTCGGCAAAGAGCGTGGCCCAGGCCGGCACATCCACGTCCCATTCGATCAAGTTGGGGACCGGACCCAGGCGGCCAAGGGCCCGCCGGTAGAGCGCCCAAACGCAATCCGCCACCTGCCGGTCGTGGGCATCGATGAGCACCTCGGCGCCAGTTTCGTCCCGGTCCGGGGCGTGGCCGGCCAGGTGAACTTCACCCACGTGATCGACCGGAAAAGCATCGATATAAGCCTCCGGCGCGTAGCCCAAATTTGTCGCGGAAACCATCACGTTGTTCACATCCAGCAAAAGGCCGCAGCCGGTCGTTTTGGCCAGCCGGGACAAAAACTCGGTCTCCCCGATGGTGCTGGACTCGAAGGCGAGATAGGACGCGGGGTTTTCCAACAAGATGCGCCGTCCCAGGAACTCTTGCACCTGATCGATATGATCGGCCACCCGTTGAAAAGTCTCCTCGCTATAGGGCACGGGCAGGAGATCGGGAAAATAGGTGTCCTGGTGGGTGGACCAGGCCAGGTGTTCGGACACCAGTTCCGGCTGATAGCGATCGGTAACCGCCTTCAAGCGGGCCAAATGATCCTCATCAAGGGGCTGGGCCGCGCCGATCGACAGGCCCACGCCATGCACGGACAGGGGATAGATCTCGCGGATCTGCGAAAGGTAGTGATGGGGCGCGCCCCCCGCACCCATGTAGTTTTCCGCGTGCACCTCGAACCAGCCAACGTCAGGACCCTTTTCCAGGATCTCATGGTAATGCTGCGGCTTGAGGCTGACGCCGGCCCGCGGCGGCATTCCCGACGCAATGTGATCCATTGTTTTGGCCTGATGCATGGTTCTGCTCCACGGCTCTGATTCAGGGCGGCGAGATCAGCCGGGAGACAAGGTCATCCCAAAGGACGCCCAAGCGCCCGCGTCCGTCCAGGGGCGAAACGGACGCGGGTCAGCTTTACCTTACGAGCTGGGCAGGTCGCGATCGAGCGGCTCAAGGGAACCGACACGGTCACCCGGCAGATCGAATTCGGCATTCGCCTTGTCGACACCGTACTTGGCGCAATAGCCCTGCGGGACCAGCGTCCAGGCATTACCTTGGTAATCGACGGTCGACGTGCCGGCGCAAGTGGTGCCCGGTCCGGCGGCGCAGTCATTTTGACCGGCCAACGAGATGCCATAGCACTTCTCCTTGGCTTGCGCGTGGGCCGGCGTGGCAATGGTGCTGGCGGCGGTAACGGCCAGGGCAACGGCACCGGCGATGGAAGCGGCGGTAAAGGCCTTTGAGGTTTTAGACATGGTGCAACGCTCCTATTGAGATCAAAACGATTGAAATTGAGACAAGAAAATACCTACCTCTATTCGTCGAGGGGCCCGATTACTTTGTAGGTATCCAGGTTATTTTTCAAGGCGGTCCAACTTTTATTCGAAGCCGGCTGCGCTTCGGCGGTTTCCCATTTCTGGTCCGCCGTTTCGATAAATCCGGGAATATTCGCCTCCCAGAAACCCACCACCGGCGGATTGATGTTCAGATAGAGCTTGCCGTCCACGATCCGCCACAGGTTCGGATTGCCCGGGACCTTGCCCCCTTGGGAAATGCCATAAGCGCAGTGGCCATCATAGGCCGGCGCGTACTTTTCCGGATCAGCCAGGAATTTTTCCTTGTTTTCCTCGCTGGCGAAGGCCCACTTGGCCCCGTTCCATTCGGTGGTGATGGAAGACTTTCCGGGAACGGCCGAAGGCTGGGCGGAGCCGACGTCTCCCTGTTCAAGGCTGAAGAAGGCGACCGGATCGTATCCCGAGACGGCAAATCCGGTTTCATCCACATACTGAGGGCCCGCTAGGGCCTGCCCGGTCGCCGCAAGCGCAAAGAAAGCTCCGGCAACCGAGAGGTTCAATATCGACGTGCGCGTTTTCATTTTTCCAACATTCCATGGTTAGGGTCAAAACAGCAAAGGACAGTGTCCTCGGCTGAGTTCTAGAAATCGAGCCAAAAACGCTAACAGCAATTCAACTCAGCTCACTAAATCGTTAGGACTATATGACCTCTCGATCCCATTCCAAGGCGCGGGGGGCAACGACCGCCCTTCATCCCTGTTCAAAGGTTTCCGCTCGGCAGTTGACGCGCCGCGGCCCAAATTCCACCGCTTCTTAACTTATGCATTTGCATAATTTTATGCAGTTGCATAAACTCTGACTTCCTTCAGTTTTGGTGAAAAAGAGAGGACTCCATGGCCGACTACGGCTGCCAGTTAATGGCTGAGAAGATGACCCGTGTCTTGATGCGCCGCCCGGCGGCCAGTCTGCGGACGGCTGACCCGCGGACATGGCACTACAATCACCTCTTCGACGCGCAAAAGGCCATTGACCAGTTTCAAGGCTTGGTCGATCTGATCGAAGCATCCGGCAGCGAGATTCTTTGGATGGAGGATAACGGCGACGGCCTGGCCGATGCCATGTTTACCCGTGATGCCTCCTTGACCACCAAGGCCGGTGCCGTCCTGCTGCGCATGGGCAAGGCCTTGCGCCAGGACGAACCGGCGTTGCACGGCCAGGCCTTTGAGGCGGCCGGCATTCCCGTGCTCGGCGGTCTGACCGGCGATGCCCTGGCGGAGGGCGGCGATACCGTCTGGCTCGACGAAAACACCCTGGTCGTGGGCCTGGGCTTCCGCTCAAACCGGGAAGGGGTG
>JANQKX010000099.1 GCA_028280915.1 Kiloniellaceae bacterium | reverse complement strand
TTGGTTGTCCGGGTCGATCAGCACCGGCGGCTGGAACTGCTCGATGACCTGATCGTACTTGATTTGCACGTCGGCGCGGCGTTGATCCCAGTCAATCAGTTCCTTCACCGGCCCCGGCAGATCCTTATAGGCGGCGATCACCGCCACCAAGGCGCCGATGTCCAAGCGCCCCTGCAGGGCCAAGAGCCCGCCGCCCGCGTAGAAGATAAAGGGCGTGAACTGGGCCAGGAGGTTGTTCAGGAACTTGACGAAAAACTTACGCTGATAGATGTCGTAGCGGATCTTGAAGATCCGGCCCAGACGGGAGGCGATGTCCGTGCGTTCCCAGTTACTGGTATCGTGGGCTTGGATTTCCACCGCGCCGTCCACCAGTTCGCCGATGCGGCCGGCCAGCTGGCGGGCGGTCAGCTGCCGCTCCCGCCCCAGGATGAGGATGCGGCGGCGCAAACGGGGGATCAGGATCGCCTGCACCAGCACGATGGCCGCGGCGATGAGCCCGAGCCAGACCGATTGCACGATGATAAAGGCCAAGGCGGTGATCGCCTGCCCGCCGAGAAAGGCCGGTGTCACGAAAGCATCGCCGATGAAGCCGCCCAAGGGCTCCACCTCGTCCTTGATCATGGTCGCCATCTCGGCCTGCTTGACCCGGCGGATCTGCAGCAGGGGAAAGCGCAGGATCCGGTCCGACAACTCATACCGCAGGCGCCGCAGCATGCGCTCGCCCAAACGGCCCTTTTGCGTGTTGATCACGAACTTAAAGAGGCCGTTGACCATCACCAAGGCCAGGAAGGTAAAACTCAGCGCCAGCAGCAAGCCCTGCTGTTCCAGATCAAAACCACCGAAAATGGGGACCGGCTCGCCAAAAAGGGTCTCGCCGAAAGGCAGGTCAAAGGCCAGGAAAGTCTGCGTCGAGCCGACGCCTCCGAATCCCTGACCCTGGATGCCCTTGTTGACGATGGATTTGGGAATGTCCAGGGATAGGAAATAAAACGGCATGGACAGCAAGACGAGAAACAGTATTGCCAACTGCTCCGACCGGCTGTGATGCCATATGTACTTGAAGAGATTGCGTTCCATCGCCCGCTAACTTTTCCCAAGGCCCCGGCCTTGTCGCCCCGCAAGGGGACCATAGCCGATGGTCAAGTCCCGGTAAACCAGGCAATTCTGTCCCCCGGCGCTTCCGGGAAGCAGTTGTTTTTGCTCCCTAAAGCCCCTTTTCGTTTGACCGTTTCCTATGGCATAGTCCGATGGCTTCATCGCGATAGGACGAACGATGCACTGCAACGGCAAGGAAAAGAAAGTCCTAATTTACAGTCACGACAGCTTCGGCTTGGGCCATCTGCGGCGCTGCCGCGAGATCGCTCATTGCCTGGTGGAAGCGGACGAGAATACCTCCGTTCTCATTTTATCCGGCTCGCCGATTATTGGGTCGTTCGATTTTCGCTCCCGCGTGGACTTCATCCGGGTGCCCGGTGTCATTAAACTGCGCAACGGGGACTATACCTCCTTGAAGCTGTTCATTGATGTAGAGCAAACCCTGGCCATGCGCGCCTCGATCATCGAGCACACGGCCAAGATTTACGATCCGGACCTTTTCATCGTGGACAAGGAACCCCTTGGGCTGCGCGGCGAGGTGGAAGAGACCTTGAAGCTGCTGCGCCGGCGGGGCACACCCTGCGTGCTCGGCCTGCGCGACGTGATGGACGAACCGGGGCTTCTCGCACCGGAATGGGAGCGCAAGCAGACCGTGCCCGCCCTGGAACGGTACTTCGACGACATCTGGATTTACGGGCTGCCCCAGATTTGCGATCCCCTGGAAGGCATCGATTTGTCGGACAGTGTGCGCAAAAAAATGACCTACACCGGTTATTTGAAGCGCAATCTCTCCACCCATCCCAATCCGGTGACCCTGGAAAAAATTCACGGCCCTTATCTGTTGATCACCGCGGGCGGTGGCGGCGACGGCGCGGAGATCATGGATTGGGTGCTCCGCGCCTATGAGTACGACCGAAACCAGCCCTTGCCGGCGGTCCTGGTCTTGGGGCCCTTTATGAACGGCGAGTCCCAGCGGGAATTTTTGGAACGGGCCAACAATCTGCCCGACGTGGAGGCCATCACCTTCGATGCCCACATGGAATCCCTCGTCGACCGAGCGGTAGGTGTGGTCTCCATGGGCGGCTACAACACTTTTTGCGAGGTCCTGTCCTTCGACAAGCCCGCCATCATCGTGCCCCGCACCATGCCGCGCATGGAGCAGTACATCCGCGCCACCCGGGCCCAGGACCTGGGATTGGTACGGGTGCTGATCGACGACGGCATTCGCAACCCCGCCGCCATGGCCACCGCCCTGCGCCACCTGCCCCAGCAGTCACGGCCTTCCTCGACCGTGGTGCCCGGACTGCTGGACGGTCGGGAGAACGTGAAAAAATTGGCGAGGCAATGGCTCAAGCGACGGCAGCAGCCGCTGGCCCTGGCCCAAGCCGACTGATGCCGGCGCATACACCCGCCCGCCTGGCCGTGGTGCTAAAGGGCTACCCGCGCCTTTCCGAGACCTTTATCGCGCAGGAAATTCTCGCCCTGGAAAAGCGCGGCCTCGCCCTGCAACTGGTTTCCCTGCGGCACCCCACCGACCCGGCCACCCACCCCGTGCATGACGAAATCAAGGCGCCGATCCTTTATCTGCCTGAGTATTTGAGCGACGAGCGGGCGCGAGTCTGGCGGGCCTGGCATCACGCCCGGCGGCTGCCAGGCTACCGCCGAGCCCTGGGCGCGTTCTTTCGGGACTGGCGGCGGGATCCGACCCGCAACCGCCTGCGCCGTTTCGGCCAGGCCTGCGTCCTGGCGGCGGAATTACCGGCCGGCATCTCCTGGCTCTACGCCCATTTTTTGCACACGCCCGCCTCCGTCACCCGCTATGCCGCGTTGATGACCGGCCTGCCCTGGTCCATCTCGGCCCACGCCAAGGACATCTGGACCTCGGCGGCCTGGGACAGCCGGCAGAAACTGGCCGAGGCGGAGTGGCTGGTCACCTGCAGCGCGGTCGGCGCCCAAGAACTGAGATCCTTGGCCCCCGATCCGGCGCGGGTGCACCTGGTCTATCACGGGCTTGATTTCGACCGCTTCGACCCACCGCAACCGCGCTACAGCATTGCCGACGGCTCCGACCCGGAAAACCCTGTGTCCCTTTTTTCGGTGGGCCGTTTGGTGGAAAAAAAGGGCTATCCCGACCTTCTGGATGCCCTGGCGCTCTTGCCGGAGAGCCTGCATTGGCGCCTGGTCCATATCGGCGCCGGTGAAATGGCCGAGGGCATAAAGGCCAAGGCGGATCTCCTGGGCCTGACGCCCAGCATCACCTGGCGCGGAGCCCAGCCGCAAACGGAAGTCCTCGCCCAATACCGTCTGGCCGACATTTTTGTCCTCGCCAGCCGCATTGCCCGGGATGGGGACCGGGACGGCCTGCCCAATGTGCTGATGGAAGCGCAAAGCCAAGGTTTGCCCTGCCTGGCGACCGAGGTTTCGGCCATCCCTGAGCTGATCCTTCAGGAAAAAACCGGTCTCATGGTGCCGCCTCAGGACCCGGAAAAACTCTCCGTCGGGCTGCAGCGGCTCATTGCGGCACCCCAGCTGCGCCGACAACTGGGCCAGGCCGGACAGAACCGGGTGCGGGACCAGTTTGCCATGGACCGGGGTATCGATCGCCTGATGGATTTATTGGACGCGCCGGCCAAAAGACGGGCGGCGGAATAGCCCCGCCATGCGCATCGCCTTTTATGCCCCCATGAAAGCGCCCGACGACGCCACCCCGTCGGGCGACCGGCGCATTGGCCGGCTTTTGCTGCGGGCCCTGGAGCTGGCCGGTCACGACGTGACGATTGCATCGCGCCTACGCTCTTGGGACGGGTGCGTCGACAGATCATTCCAAACCAACATCGAGCATCAAGCCAAATCGGAACAAGACCGTCTGCTGCAAAAATGGGACCATTGCACCGGCGGTCCGCACCCGCACGTTTGGTTTACCTACCACCTTTATTACAAGGCACCCGATCTGATCGGCCCCGCCATCGCCCGCCGACTGAACATTCCCTATGTGGTCGCCGAAGCCTCCTTGGCCAATAAAAGGCGACAGGGCCCTTGGGCCAAGTGGCACGAGACCCTTTTGCCGGCCTTGACCCAGGCCGCGCGGGTGATCGCCCTTAACCCGGAAGATGCCCAATGCCTGCCCGAGCCGGAAAAGATCACCTTCCTTAAGCCCTTTGTGGACACGACACCCTACCGGACCACCGCCGGCGACAAGGCCCGTTATCGGCAAGAGCTGGCCCAGGAACTGGAATTGCCGGCCGACGCGATCTGGCTGCTGGCCGTCGGCATGATGCGTCCAGGTGACAAGCTCGACTCCTATCGCTGCCTGGCCAAGGCGCTCGAAACGCTGGGGCAGGACAACTGGCGCCTGCTGATTTGCGGCGACGGTCCGGCAAAAAACGAGGTGCGAGCCGCCTTCCAGGACCTGCCGGCGGACCGTTTGAGATATCTGGGAGCCTTGCCCGAAGAGGATCTGCCGCCCGTTTACGCCGCCTGTGACGTCATGGTTTGGCCGGGCATCAAGGAAGCTTATGGCATGGCGCTCCTGGAAGCCCAAGCCAGCGGCTTGCCGGTTGTTTCCGCCGACCGGGCCGGCATTGCCACCATTGTGCAAAACGGCATCACCGGTATTCTCTGCCCGGAAGCGGACTCGCAGGCTTTCGGTCAAGCCGTGGACGAAATGCTGCGCCAGCCGGAACAGCGGAAAGTCATGGGCCAAGCTGCCCTGGAGAAGGCCGGCAAGGAACATGACATCACCACCGCGGCGGAGGCGCTTTCCCGTATTTTGCGCTGCATACACCACCCCGTCCCTGTTTTAACCAAGGCCTGAATTATATGAGGGACGCTTTATTTGGAAAGAGCAAAAAAGTACCTTTGGTGCTGATTCGTCATGGCCCGACCCAATGGAACCATGAGGGCCGCATGCAGGGCCGCAGCGATCAGCCCCTCTCCCAAGCTGGCAAACGCGAAGTTGCATCCTGGCGTCCGCCGACCGAATGGAACGGCTATCGCTGGCTGACCAGCCCCTTGACCCGGGCCCAACAAACCGCCGAGCTGCTGGGTGCGCAGAGCCTTCAGGTTGAGCCTCTCTTGATCGAAATGGATTGGGGCGCCTGGGAAGGCAAGGTTTTGGCGGAACTGCGGCAAGATGATCCGGCGGGCATGGCGCAGGCCGAGGCCAAGGGCTTGGATTTCCGCGCCCCCGGCGGCGAAAGCCCCCGGGATGTGCAACGGCGCCTGCAACCCTTCCTGCAAGACTTGGCCCGGTCGCAAGAACCGACCGTCGCCGTCACGCACAAGGGCATCATCCGGGCCCTCTACGCCCTGGCCGCCGGCTGGCCCATGCTCGGCAAACCACCGGTCAAACTAAAAAATGCCTGCGCCCATGCCTTTTTGGTCGGTTCCGATGGCACCCTTGCCGTCCAGTCCCTCAACATCCCCCTGACGGCGACCGGCACGGAAGCGGCAAACAAGGGGTCAAGGCGGACCCATGGGTGAAGCGCGTCACAAAGAAACTTCTCGGGCCGACGTTCTGCTTTATGTCCAGCACCTTTTGGGCATCGGCCATCTCCGGCGCGCAGCGGTGCTGTCCAAGGCGCTCGCCGCCCAGGGTCTGAAGGTAGTTTTTGTCAGCGGCGGCCAAGCCGTCCCCCATTTGGATTTCGGTCCGGTGCGCTTTGTCCAGTTGCCGCCGATCAAGTCCGTGGACGAGAGCTTCACGCTTCTGGACAGCGAGGGGCACCCCATAGATCAATCCTTCAAGGACGCCCGCCGGGACCAGTTGCTGGCGCTCTATCGGGAGATACGGCCCAAGTCCCTCTTGATCGAGCTGTTTCCTTTCGGCCGGCGTCAGGTGCGCTTCGAGCTGCTCCCCCTCCTGGAAGCGGCCCGCGCGGACTCCCCTGCCCCGAAAGTCATCTGCTCCTTGCGCGACATCCTGACCCAGCAAAAAAAGCCGGAGAAGCTGCGCTGGATGATCGACTGCTTCGAGCGCTTTTTCGACCTGGCCATCGTGCATGGGGACCCCCGCTTCATAACGCTGGACCAAACATTTCCGCAAGCCCGTGCCCTCGCGGACCGGCTGCGTTACAGTGGCTATGTGGTCGATGTGCCTTCAGGCCTGCCGTCCGAGCCACGCTCCGGGGAGGTCATCGTCTCCGCTGGCGGCGGCGCCGTCGCCGGTCCCCTGCTGCGGGCTTGCTTAGCGGCCCGCGCCCTCAGTTCTCTGGCCGACGCGCCCTGGCGCGTGCTGATCGGCCATAACTTTCCCGATGGGGACTTTGCCGCCTATGCGGCCAATGCGCCCACCGGCATGATCGTGGAACGGGCCCGGCCGGATTTCCATCAGTTGCTGGCCCGGGGCGCTCTTTCCATCAGCCAGGGCGGCTACAATACGGTGCTGGAATTGATGGCCCTGGGCATCCCCTCGGTCGTGGTGCCGTTTGCCGCCGGCGCGGAAAGTGAACAGAGTTTTCGCACCCGGCGCCTGGCCGAACGCGGCCTGCTGACCATGGTGGCGGAAAAGGACCTCACACCCCAGCGCCTGGCCCAGGCCATCGACCATCAAGCCGCCCAGGAAAAGGCCCCACCGCTGACCTTGGACTGCGACGGCGCCCGCAACACCGCCCTGATCCTGCGGGACCTGATCGGCGAAACAGCGCGATGACGTCGTTCCAGCTACTCGATGAGGAACTGGCCCGTTGGTCGGCAGACGGGCGGACAGCCACCCTTTGGTGGCGCGACGACGACGCGGCCGAGCCCTGTCCGGCATTGGATCGGCTGTTGGACTTGGCCCGCGGCCAGGACCTGCCGCTGAGCCTGGCCGTGATCCCCAAGGCCGCCGGGCTAGACCTGGCGGCCTGCCTGTCGGACGAACCGACCAGGGTTACGGTCCTGCAACACGGCTACGCCCACCTCAACCATGCGCCCCCGTCGGAGAAAAAGCAGGAACTGGGTGCCCATCGACCACTCGAGGCAATCGCGGCGGAACTGACGATGGGACGGGAACATCTGATCCGGCTCTTTCCCGACCGCTTCCTGCCGGTCTTGGTGCCGCCTTGGAATCGGATCGACCCGGGCTTGGCCGATCGCCTGGCGGGCTTGGGCTTTTCCGGCCTGTCCTGCTTCGGCCAACGGCCGTCGGCCCGCGATCCCTCCGGCCTGCCGATGAGCCATTGCCAGGTGGACCTGTTCCGCTGGCGGCCTCACCGGGCCTTTTTGGGATCGGAGGCCATCTGCGCCGACATCGCCACCCACTTAAAGCAGCGGCGCGGCGGTGATTGCGATCCGCGGGAGCCCACCGGGATCATGACCCATCATTTGGTCCATGACGAGGTCTGCTGGGATTTCCTCCAACGACTTTTTGATCATCTAAATGGCGCCCCGGCGGCAGAATTCCTTTCAGCCAAAGAGGTTTTCTCGTTACACTGCGACCAACGCGCTCGCGAAAAACAGCGTTGGGAGAAATAGCGTGAGTTCGCACCGTTATCCAAAACGGGCACTCCTGGGGGATTATCTGCGCGCCGCTTCGGGGGTGGCGGTTGGCCTGATCGGACTGATTGCCGTGCCCCTGTCCTGGGTCACGGCCACGATCTTTACCTTTCTCGTGGTGATTTTCGGGGTGTTTGGGCTGCGCACGGCGCTGCGGCAGACCTTGCGCATTGACCTGGAAAACCAGCGCCTCACCGCCGTCAGCGACCTGACCATGCTACCCTTTGTCGCCCGGCAAATCCCCCTTGCCGAGCTGCGCCAGGTGAAGCTGCGCTACTTCGGAAGCCGGCGCAAGGCCGCCACTCAAGCCAACGGCTTTTTCCAACTCACGGTGAAAGGCGCCGGCGGCAAGATTTCCTGTGATTCGGCCCTAGAGGGCTTTTCGGACGTCGTGCGAGAGGTTTTCATAGCCGCGCGCAAGGCCGAGGTGGCCCTGGATTCCACCACCATTGCCAACCTGATCAGCCTGGGCATCGACCCCACATCGCCGCATTCCCCTGAAGATCTGCCAGAAGACTTGGTGGCATCCGGCCAAGACCCCCTTCCCCGGGCCGCCGTGGGATCCGGCTCGCCGTGACCGATTTGCTGGAGATAAAGGACCTCCGCGTCACCTTTAATCTGCCGGAGGGGAAGTTGGAGGCCGTGCGCGGGGTGGATTTCCGCATCCGTCCCGGCGGCACCGTGGCCCTGGTGGGCGAATCCGGTTCGGGCAAGTCGGTCATTTCCCAGGCGATCATGGGGATCTTGCCCAAAACCGCCGCGATCACGGGGGGACAGATCCTCTTCGCCGACCCCTTGGCCGACGGCGCGGTGGTGGACATCGCCAAGATACCGCCGGACAGTAAAGAGATGCGGGCCATCCGCGGTGGCCGCATCTCGATCATTTTCCAAGAGCCCATGACCGCCCTGTCGCCGGTGCACACCGTGGGCAATCAAATCCGCGAAGCCTTGGAGCTGCACCGGGCGGTGCGGCCCGAGGAAAGCGAAGGGATCATGCTGGAAATGCTTCAGCTGGTGGGCTTTCCCGATCCGGCCAAGACCTTGAAAACCTATCCCTTCGAGCTGTCGGGCGGGTTGCGGCAACGGGCGGTCATCTCCATGGCCTTGGTTTGCCGTCCGGCCCTGCTGATCGCCGACGAGCCCACCACCGCCCTGGACGTCACCATTCAGGCGCAGATTCTCAAACTCCTGCAGGAATTGCGGGACGCCCTGGGCATGTCCGTGCTCATGATCACCCACGACCTGGGGGTGGTCGCCAACGTGGCCGAGGACGTGGTGGTCATGTACCACGGCGAAATCATGGAGCGGGGCTCCCTAGACCAGATCTTCGGCGCCCCGGAACACCCTTATTTGAAAGCCTTGCTGCGCGCCGTGCCCCGTTTCGACATGGAACCGGGCGAGCGTCTGGTCCCCATCCGGGAGATCAAGACCGGCGAGACCATTCAACAGTGGGCCCAAAGAGGCAACGGCGCCCGTGCCCTGCCGCCCAAATCGGACTCGGCCGCGCCGCTGTTGCAGGTGGAACACCTGACCAAGCGGTTTTCCATCCGTAAGTCGGGCCTCTTCGGTACCGGCGAGAAAGAACAGATCCTGGCCGTCGACGACGTGAGCTTTGCCGTACGCCGGGGCGAGTGCCTGGGGCTGGTGGGGGAAAGCGGCTGCGGCAAGACCACCCTATCGAAAATGATCATGCGGGCGCTGACACCCGACAACGGCAGCATCACCTTCGACGACCACGGCCAGCCCCTGGACCTTCTGAGCCTGAAGGGCGCGGAGCTGATCAAGTTCCGCCAGCGCATCCAATTCATGTTCCAGGACCCTTTTTCGTCCCTCAATCCCCGCATGAGCGTGTTTGAGATCATTAGCGAGCCCTTGCTGATCCACGGGATCGGCAACGCCGAAGAACGGGCCCATATGGTCGAGGAACTCATGGGGCTGGTGGGCCTGGACCGGCGCCACCTGCGGCGCTATCCCCACAGCTTTTCCGGCGGCCAGCGCCAGCGCATCGGCATCGCCCGCGCCCTGGCCTTGAAGCCGGAACTGCTGATCTGCGACGAGCCGGTCTCGGCCCTGGACGTGTCCATTCAGGCCCAGATCCTCAACCTGCTGAAGGACCTGCAGAGCGCCTTGGGCCTGACCTATATTTTCATCAGCCATAACCTGGCGGTGGTGGATTACATCGCCGACCGCATCGCGGTCATGTGCCGGGGACGCCTGGTGGAGCTGGCGCCGCGGGACCTGCTGTTCAAAAACCCCACCCATCCCTATACCAAGGCACTCTTGGCAGCAGTGCCCGAACCCGATCCCAACCACCGGCTGGATCTGACCGCCCTCATGCAGGGCCGGGCCTCGGACCCGGCCACCTGGCCCGAACCCTATCGCGTCGACGGCAGCCGCGAGCTGGCCATGATCCACCTGAAAGACGGCCACTATGTGCGCGCCTGGGCCAAGCCGGCGCCGGCAACGGTGGAGGTCTAGGCCCATGCTGCGTTACACGGTCAACCGCATCCTGGCCATGATCCCCACGCTGATCGCCATCAGCATGGTGGTGTTTTTCATCATCCAGCTGCCGCCCGGCGATTATCTGGAGACCTATATCTCCGAACTACAGGCGCAAGGGGAAAAGATCGACCCCACCAAGATCGAGTTCCTGCGCCAGCAGTACGGCCTGGACCGGCCCCTCTGGGAGCAATACGCGGTTTGGGCCTTCGGCCTGCTGCAGGGGGATCTGGGCTATTCCTTCGAGCATCAATTGCCGGTCACCACGGTGATCGGCAACCGTTTGTGGCTCTCCTTCGTGGTCGCCATCACCACCATTATCTTTACCTACGCGGTCTCCTTCCCCATCGGGGTTTATTCCGCCGTGCGGCAGTATTCCCTCGGCGACTATACCTTGACCTTCATCGGGTTTTTGGGCCTGGCCACGCCCAACTTCTTGCTGGCGCTGATATTGCTTTATTTCGCCAATGTTTGGTTCGGCACCTCCATCGGCGGCCTCATGGACCCGGAATTCGTCGATCAGCCCTGGAGCTGGGCCAAGGTGCTATCGGTACTGGAACATCTCTGGGTGCCGGTGGTGGTGATCGGCACCTCGGGCACGGCGGCCATGATCCGGCGCCTGCGCGCCAATTTGTTGGACGAGCTGCAAAAGCAATACGTGGTCACGGCCCGGGCCAAGGGCCTCTCCCCCATCCGTTTGCTGATCAAGTACCCCTTGCGGCTTTCCCTCAATCCCTTCATCGCCGATATCGGCATGATCCTGCCCCAGGTCATTTCCGGCGCGGTGCTGGTCTCGGTGGTGCTGGATCTGCCCACCACCGGCGCCATGCTGCTGGACGCCCTGAAAAGCCAGGATATGTA
>JANQKX010000306.1 GCA_028280915.1 Kiloniellaceae bacterium | reverse complement strand
AGGTGATGTGGGCCGCCACCCTGGCCGGAATCGCCTTCGGCAACGCGGGCTGTCACGCCCCCCATGGCATGAGCTATTCGGTGGCCGGCCTGGTCAAGGATTTCTGCCCCGCCGGCTATCCCGAGGGGGAGCCCATCGTGCCCCATGGCATGTCGGTGATCGTGAACGCCCCGTCGGTGTTCCGCTTTACCGCGCCGGCCTGTCCCGAGCGCCACTTGGAGGCGGCCGGCCTGCTGGGCGGTGAACTAGGGGGTGCGGGCCTGCCGGATGCGGGAGAGGTGCTGTCGGGCCAGATCATCTCCTTGATGAAAGCCACCGAGATGCCCAATGGATTGACCGGCGTGGGCTATGGCAGCGGCGATATCGCCGCTCTGACCGAAGGGGCCTTTCCCCAGCGCCGCCTGATGGACAACGCGCCCAAGCACATCGGCCGGGAAGAATTGAATAGCCTTTATGATGACGCGCTAAGTTATTGGTGACATGTCCTATTTTCGAAAATGTTCCCCTGCGCCGCTGATCCTGTGGGCGCGGGATCGTGGCGGATCTCACGGAACATAGGATGGCATTCTGGCCTCAATAACTTTGGTGAATTGGTTCTAGCTTGGGGCCAGGGCAGTCGCTATTTTCCCTTTAATCTCACACTAACCGGATGTTGCTTGCTATGAACACCATCGCGCCGCTCGGGAATTCCCTCGAGCAACACTGGATGCCTTTTACCGCCAACCGCAGCTTCAAGGCCAATCCCCGCATCATGTCGGGTGCCTCGGGCATGTACTACACTACCGAACGGGGTGACAAATTGGTGGACGGCTCGGCCGGCCTGTTCTGCGTCGCCGCCGGCCATGGCCGGCCGGAGATCGCCGATGCGGTGAGCCAGACCCTGCGGGAGATGGACTTCGTGCCGCCGTTTCAATACGGCCACCCCAAGTCCTTTGAGCTGGCCCGGCGGATCGCCGCGGTTACGCCCGGCGACTTGAACCACATCTTTTTCTGCAATTCCGGATCGGAATCGGTTGAAACCGCCCTGAAGATCGCCATTGCCTATCAGCGCGCCCGGGGCGAGGGTCAGCGCATGCGCCTGGTGGGCCGGGAGCGGGCCTATCACGGGGTGAACTTCGGCGGCCTGTCCGTGGCGGGCATGGTGAACAACCGCAAGGCCTTCGGCCTGGGCCTGCCCGGTGTTTGCCACCTGCGTCACACCATGCTGCCGGAGCACAACAAGACGGTGGGGCAGCCGGAAACCGGCGCCGAACTGGCCAACGACCTGCAGCGTCTCATCGACCTCTACGGCGCCGATCAGTTCGCCGCCTGCATCGTGGAGCCGATCGCCGGGTCCACCGGTGTTCTGGTGCCACCCAAGGGTTATTTGAACCGCCTGCGGGAGATTTGCGACGAAAACGGTATTCTCCTGATCTTCGACGAGGTCATTTGCGGCTTCGGCCGGACGGGCCACGAATTCGGCTCCGACGCCTTCGGCGTGGTGCCCGACATGGTGACCATGGCCAAGGCGCTCACCAACGGCGTGGTGCCCATGGGCGCCGTGGCCTGCAGTGAGAAACTGCTGGATACCCTGGCCGATGTGGCGCCCGACTGGGGCATCGAGCTGTTCCACGGCTATACCTATTCCGGTTGCCCGGTGGCCTCCGCGGCCGCTTTGGCGACCCGTGATATCTTCGAGCAGGAAGACCTGGTGAGCCGGGCCGCGGCCATGACGCCCAAGTTCCTCGACGCGCTCTATTCCCTGGGTGATCTGCCCATCGTCAAGGACATTCGCGGCTACGGCTTGCTGGGTGGCGTTGACCTGGCCGCCTTGGACGGGGCGCCGGGCAAACGGGGCACGGTGGCGACCCAGGACCTCTTCGAGGCCGGCCTGATCGTGAAACTGACCGGGGATTGCGTCCTCATTTCGCCGCCGCTGGTGTGCGAGGAATCCCATCTGGACGAGATCTTCACCAAGCTGCGCGGTGTGCTGGCCACCTACTAAACCGCCTGAAAAGAGCTGGCTTTCGCCTGGCTGATTGAGAAGCCGCCCCGTCTTCGGATGGGGCGGCTTTTTCAGTCTCTAGAGAATGGCGTTAGGCCACCTTGACAGGACAGCGGCGTTAGGCCGCATCGGCGCCGTAATAAAGGGTCACCTTGTGCCGGGCCTCGGCGAAGAGCAGCCAACGTTCCACAAATACGCCCAAGAGGGCGCAGGCGGCGGCCAGGGTGGCCAAGACGGCGGCCAGCCGGAAGGCAGCCACGGCGGCGGCGAGGAAGGCCCGCGACCTCCTATGCGGGCCAGTATCACCGATACAAGCGAAAAAGAAAACGATCTATCCGCCCATGGCGTGCGTCCTGGCACCCTTC
>JANQKX010000085.1 GCA_028280915.1 Kiloniellaceae bacterium | reverse complement strand
TCCTCGCTGGCGTGCTGGTCCCACTGTTCCGGCGCCGGCGGCGGGGCGGCCTTGGCCGCGGCTTCGAAGACAAACATGCGGCGGTCGGCGAAATCGGGCGCCAGCAGGCGCAGGTTCAAGCTGCCCTCGTCCTGGCTGTGGTCCGCACCGCGCCGGGTCACGGCCATGCCGCCGCGGTTTTGGGGCGCGGCGGAGATCAAGGCCGCCAGGTCCAGGCCTAGGCCCTGGGCCAGCTTGTCGAGGCTGTCGAAAGTGGGCGACATTTCGTCCCGCTCGATCTTGGACAAGGCGGCGCGGGACAGGCCCGTGGCGGCGCTGGTCTGCTCCAGGGTCAGGCCGGCGGTTTTGCGTAAAGCCCGGATCCGGGTGCCCAAACTTTCCGTATCGCTACCGCTGCCCTGCCAGAGATAGGATTTCAGGGCGCTCGCGCCCGGGCCGCCCTCGGGAAGCGGTCCTTTGGCGTCCGCCGACGCCCGCGTCGGTTTTTTGTCATCGGTGTTCTTGCTCATCTTGACAGCAAAATTCCATGATAGTAGAAATCTATTATAATAGAATTTCACCACTATAGAATTTCTCTTCTTTTCTGTCGAGGCCCCCATGGCGTCACCGGTCCGCTCTCCTTCTTCTTCTGCTCCTGGCGCCCGTTTTCGCCTCTTGGGCATCGGGCTGGCGGTTCTGGCGGCGGTTTTTGCCAGCAGCGCCGGCTTGCTGCTGCGCTTCGCGGAAGGGGCGGACCCTTGGGTCTTGCTGGTGTTCCGTTCTCTCGGCTACGTGACGGCGGTCGGCTTGTTCATTTTGCTCCGCCAGGGCCGGCGCTTTTTCACCGCCTTCGGGCACATCGGCGGCGCCGGGCTGGTGGTGGCGGTAAGCCTGGGGCTCGCCTTCATCGCCTTTGTCCTGGCCTTGATGCAGGCCAACGTGGCGACCGTGGTGGCGGTCCTCAGTTTGTCGCCGCTCTTGGCCGGGCTGATCGGCTGGGCTTTCCTGGGCGAGCGGCCGAGCCTTCTCAGCTGGGGCGCCATGACGATCACCATCATCGGCGTCAGCCTGGTGGTGCTGGCGGATTTGGGTGCCGAGGCGGCGCCGGGCCGCCGGCCGGTGCAAGGCCTGCTGCTCGCGGTCCTGGCCTGCGCGGGCTACACCATCGCCGTGGTGGGCCTGCGCTCGGGCCGGGCGCGGGACATGAGCCCGGCGGTCTGCCTGTCGGGCGTGGTGGCGGGCATCATCTCTTTAAGCTTTGTGCTATTTTGGGGGACAGGTGGTATTGACGCCCTGGCGTCGGCGTCGGCTCATGAGGTGCTCATCGGCATCCTTTTGGGCACGGTTCAACTGGGCGCCCAATACATCCTGCTGACCATCGCCACCCGATACGCCTCGGCCGCCGACGTGGCCTTGGCCATGATCCTGGAAGTGGTGCTGGCGCCCCTTTGGGTCTGGCTCTTCGTGGGCGAGGCCATGACCGCCCTGGCGCTTGGCGGCGGTGGCCTGATCGTGGCGGCCTTGATCGTCAACGGCCTGGCCCCGCCCCCCAAGACGTCGCGGGAAGCACCGCTTCAGTCATAGTGTCCCGAATTAGAAGTGCGCAGTATCGAACGGCAAATGTGACCGTCGAGGATTCTAACCGATAAGCTCCGGACCAAAGCGCCATACCATTACGCTATGCCATTACGCCATACCATTACAGGGTCAAAATTGGCACGCCCTTTTCACCGTCACGCGCGCCCTGCTAGGGCACCGCGGCCCCGACCGCCTTTACCCTGAATGACCCGGCCGATCGACCAGGCTTGAGCGGGTCAATCGCCGATCCGATGAAAGTAGTGCTTGCGCCCGTCGTACGACGCCAAGGGGGTCAAGATGCCGGTCTTGTCGTCGCGCGTGTAAAGGCTGTCCTTGATGATCCTGGGCTCGAGACCGAAGCACTTCAGCAGAGGCTTCTCGCGCACGAGGCCTTCATCGGTCAGCCGGCCCAGCGCGGTGATCACGCCGGCGCCGGTTTCGGTGTCGCAGATCGAGATCCGCGACGGGACGATCCTGATGTCGAACATGCCGTTGCCCAAGGGGACGATGGACATATAGTCGATCGAGCCATCCAGTGAATCCAAGCCTTGGTACATACCGGCCCAATCCTCGTCATCGGCGAGAGCAGGCGTCACGTTGGTGGCCAGCAAAAAAGCGGCGGTCAGCAGCCAAAGGATTCGTGAAGTCATCGTTCGATCTCCGTTCAATTGCAGAAGACCTCTTGCCAGCGAGGCGCGCTAGTAGGGGCAGCGGGATCCCAACTCGCCGGAGCAATACTCGCCGGAGCAATACTCAAGGGAGCAATACTCAAGGGAGCTTAACGGGTATTTCCCAAATAGCCTCTCCAACTGGTCGAAAACATTAGCACAATCGGCGGTCGTGGACAACTCGGATAGCGCTCGGGGTATTGCATGGCGGTCGCCCGGGTTTCTTGCTCCGAGAGGGCGGATGAAGGGTCGGTGAAGTATGCCTGTCTTGCGGTAATGGCGCCCCTCGGCACTGGCGGGACAGAGTTTGGATCTCTGTCGGTCCAGCTGCCTGCGATCCAGGTGCCTACGATCCAGGTGGCTCCGATCCAGGTATCTGCGGTCCTGGTGCCTGCGGATCGAGCCCGTCAGCAGATGACCCGTATCCTTGCCGCGACGCGAATCTGACAGTATCGCCCCGGCCAGTTAGGTCAGGCCGAGAAGCTCGCCCAGTTCCCGGTAAGCCAGGGGCCCGACGGCCCCCAAAAAAAAGAGGCCGGGGAGCCCGGCCTCTTTTGCTGTGCTGGGGAGGGGGACTTAGTAGTTCCACAAGCGGAGCAGCTCAGCCAGGAAGGAAAGCTGTTCCTCAGCGCTTTCCGGACCCTGGGTGCTTTCCTCGCTCTCGGCGTCTTCTTCACCCTCGGTGCTGTCTTCCTCAGAGGCTTCCTCGCCGCCGGAAGTTTCCGCTTCTTCAGAGGCTTCCTCGGCAGTTTCCTCGACCTCGGTGCTGGCTTCCTCTTCGGTTGCGGTTTCCTCCTCATCGGCGGCTTCGCCGTCGCCGGTGGTTTCCGCCTCTTCAGAGGCTTCCTCGGCAGTTTCCTCGACCTCGGTGGCTTCCTCCTCGGTGGCGGTTTCCTCATCCTCAGCGGCTTCGCCGTCGCCGGTGGTTTCCGGCTCCTCGGTGGTCTCCTCTACCTCGGTGGTCTCCTCGGTTTCGGTGCCGTCAGTTTCGTCACCGGCGGTCTCTGCCTCCTCGATGACCTCTTCAGCCTCCGAGGCGATGGCCACCAAGACATTGGGGCCGCCGATCAGGGCGTCAGAGCCGCCATCGACAACGGAGACCTCATAGATGCCGTCTTCGTCAAACAGTTCGCTGGGCACCGGCAGTTTCCACTGGCGGCGGTTGAAAGTGAACGGATCCTCGCCGTCAGTCACAATCTCGCCCGTAGTGGTGTTCACCACTTTCAAATAGGGGGCCGCGATGTCGGCATCGGTCATGATATTGCCGTCGCCATCCCGGCAGCGAAGTCTCAGCTGGGGGGTGCGGCCGGGGAAAAAGCCGAACTGTGTCCGGTTCAAACGCCGTTCCAAACGCTCGAAGCCCCGTGCTTCGCAGTGATAAACCACCGGTGCGGGACCACACTCGGTACCGTCCATGTGCACGCAGATGGTGACGCTCGACAGCCGGTAGCCTTCCACCGCGCCCAGCACCATGGTCCAGGCGCCTTCATCGTTGAAGTCGTATGTCTCGTCCTCGAACCAGCCGAACACGGGGTTTTGCGAAGTCTGGTAGAGATCCAGGTAGGTTGCCGTCCCGGCGCTGTCGTTGCGCGCGTCGATCAGGTTGCGAATGGCGAGCATATCCGTCGGCGGCACGGGAATACTGGGGCCCTCGTCGGTGCGGATGACGAAGGTCAAGTGATCCATGTTATCGATGGCGCCGTCATAGGCGATGGAATGCTGGAAGTTCCACCAGGCCCGTGCATCGTTCGGCTGTGTCGTGTCGGGGCCGGTCTGCACCAAGTACTCGTTGTCATTCAGGCGCTGTACCTGGCCGGCGCTGCGCTGTTCGATGCGCATGCCCAATTCAAGGCCGTCGCCGTCGGACTTATAGCGTTTGGCGAAATCAGGGGCGTCCGTGACGGTGAAGTCACCGTTGCACTGACCCGAGCCCACGTCCCAGCCGGCGCCCGAATCCGGCGACACCATATCGTTGGTGCCGCCCCCGACCACGTCAGGACGATTGCAATCGGGGCCGACGGCTTGAGCGAGGCCTTGGCTCGACAGGCCGAGGAGCATTACGGCGGCGGGCAAGCTGGCCCAAAGGAGTTTTTTCTTCAAGGTAGCGTTCCTTTCGTTATCCCTGGAGGTGTGAAGCGAGCAAACAAGGGATTCTTGTCGGGTGGCGATGGCCCCCGTGACAGCGGCCGGCTAGGCCCTGTACGCTATTTTAATTAGAAAAGAAAATATTCAGCTTGAATGTTCCCTTGCGTTGCGATTTTGATCGTCGACTTTTCGGTGCTTGCGATCCAGTTGGAAAAATACGCCGCCGGGGTGAACAAAGCCTCAAAATTCATGGTTAACACAGCATTAACGGTAAAATTTAATGATATTCTGAATGGCTTTTAATGCGCTGATAAAAAACGGTAATATGTTTAACTCGGACCAATGGCCCTGAAAGTTCTTCGCGAAATTCCTAATTAAGAGCTTATGATCTTGCTAAAATCTCCGTTGCTGAAGTGCGCCTCGCGGCAGGACGACAGTGACGTCGTTCTTTGTGCAGAGATAACGCGCCTTAATTGTAAAACATTTTAAAAATTTGGGCAGCTTTGTGGCAAGAGCATGCCGGGCTTGGGGCAAGTTGGGGTCAATTGTGGCCGCTGCGCCGCACCTTTGCGGCAGACAGCGCCGGGGATCACTGGCACCGCGTCGGCGTCCTGCGGTAACATCCCTCCGGGCGATGGCGGGCCATTGATCTCTTGCGGGTCGTTGATCTGTTGCCGGCTAATGATCTGTTGAAGGAAACGGTGACTTGAACGACAAAGCCATGGTCGCCAAAAAGGATACCGGTCAGGAAGCGGTGACCCACCGGACCCTTGTGGCGGGCCTCGGCGCGGCGGAGAAGGCGGCGCTCCTGGCCCGTTCCGATGGGGCCGGTCTGCGCCAGCTGGCGCTGCATTGGGGCGCGATCGTGGTCTTGGGGACCATGATCTGGGCGCGGGTGCCGTTTTGGCCCCTGTTGATCCTGCCCCAGGGTATCCTGCTGGCCTTTCTCTTCACCGCCGAGCACGAGGCCATTCACGACAGCGCCTTTGCATCGCCCTGGCTGAACCGGCTGGTGGCCAATGTCTGCGGCTTTTTGGTTCTGGTGCCGCCGGATTGGTTCCGCTTTTTCCACTTCGCCCATCATCGCCACACCCATGACCCGGCGCGGGACCCGGAACTGGGCGCGGCCAAGCCCAAAACCCGGCGCGCCTATCTTATCTACCTGACCGGCCTGCCCGTGTGGCGGGATCTGGCCAAGGCCTTGTGGGCCAATGCCGCGGGCCAGGACCCGGGTGCCTTCGTGCCCCGGAACAAGCTGACCCTGGTGCGCGGCGAAGCGCGGCTGTTCCTGACGCTCTACGCCGTGTTGGCCCTAACCGCCTTGGCGGACCTGATCCTGGGCGAGGGGGCCTTTGCCCGCCTGCTGTTTTTCACCTGGCTCTTGCCCATTGTCCTGGGGGCACCTTTTCTGCGTGCTTACCTCATGGCCGAGCATACGCTCTGCCCCCACGAGGCCAACATGCTGGTCAACACCCGCACCACCTACACCAACCCGCTGGTGCGCCGGCTCGCCTGGAACATGCCCTATCATGTGGAACACCATGTGTTTCCCGCCGTGCCCTTCCACCAGTTGCCCCGCTTGCACGCCCTCATCAAGCCCCACCTGCGGGAGACGGCGCCCGGCTACCTCGCCTTTCACCGGCGCATCTGGCGGGAATACGGCCGGCCCGCGGACGCGGACCCTTCGGGCTAGTCCCGCACCATCTCCACCTGGGGGATGGCTTGGCCTTGCTTGTAGCGCAGGCTGTGGCGCAGGCGGCGAAATCCCAGCCGGGCATAAAAGCTTTCCGCCGTGGGGATGGCGGTGACCCGTCGCAGGCGCCAACCGTCCGCGCGCGCCTGGCCTTCACAGGCGGCCACCAGCCGCTTGCCGATACCCAGCCCTTGCCAATCGGGATGGATATAGAGGGAAAGCAACTCGTCACCCCGCCAGGAGGCAAAGCCCAACACGCCCACGCCCGAGCCTTCCGCGATGCAAAACCGCTCTCCCTTGTGCACCAACTTGATGAAGCCGCTATGGGTCCGGCCGGACAGCCAAGCGGCCACCGCTTGGCGGGAGAGGGCCGGGCCGCAGGCACGGGTCACGGCGGCCGTGTGCAAGGCCAGCATCTGCGCCGTGTCCCCGCCGCGCAGGCGCCGGATGCGGATCGGGATTTGCATGTTCGGTCTGCCGTCCTTGCGTTTTAGGCCCCGAAAATCTAGCAGGGGGAATCTACCAGGGGGAAATCTACCAGGAGGACAAAGCGCGCCCAATACCGATCATGCGCCCGATCACGCGCCTGGACAGATCCAGGGGGCCGGCTAACCGATCTTTAACAAGTTTAATTGTTTTATTTCATTCCATACAGTCTTAAAGTTTAGCGTCGACTCCACTGCCCTTTTGTTCTTGGTCGGGAGAAACCCTTGCCCTTTGTCAATGATCCCCCCAGCGGGCCGAGCCCCATTCCCGCCAGCGGGCAGCCGCCCATCCCACCCGGCGGGCAGCCGCCCTTCACCCCCAGCGGACAGCCGCCCCTGCCACCGCCGGGTGGGGCGCCCAAAAAACGAAAGGCCCTTCGGCTGGCTTATTACGGCGAGGGGGGCGAGGTCGCCGGGATCGCGGCCAAGAACGCCTTGTTGACTCTGGGGACTCTGGGCATCTACCGGTTTTGGGGCAAGACCCGCCTGCGCCGCTACCTCTGGAGCCAGGTGTCCCTCATGGGCGAGCCCTTCGAGTACAGCGGCACGGGTTCGGAGCTGTTCAAGGGCTTTCTAATCGCCCTGGCGATCCTGATCCCGCTTTTTGCCTTGTCTCACTTTGTGGAACTCTGGGCTTACTCGGGCGTGGTCCTGGACCCGAATCATCCCTATTACGACCCCGATGACGTTGAAAGGGCCGCGGCGCTCGTCGGGGCGTTCAATCTCTTTTATGTGGCCTGTATCTATTTCCTCGTGCAGTTCGCGGTCTATCGTGCCCGCCGCTACCGCCTGACCCGCACCCGTTGGCGGGGTATTCGCGCCGGCCAGACCGGAGCGGCCCGGAATTATGCCGTAAAGGCCTTTTTGCTTGGGCTGCTCTCCCTCGTGACCCTATTCCTGGCTCACCCCTACGCCGCCGTTACCCTGCAGCGCTACCGCATTAAAAACACCTGGCTCGGGAACCAAACCATGACCTTTTCCGGCAAGACCGGGGATCTTTTCGGTTCCTGGTTCCTGGCCTGGCTCTTTGCCATCCCCACCATCGGCATTACCCTCGTTTGGTACAAGGTCAAGGAATTCCGCTATTTCGCCCAGAAAACCGGCTACCGTTCCCTGGGTTTTAAATCGGACTTGGGCACCGGCCAAGTGATCGGGATATATTTCCTGTATTACTTTCTGACATTGATCACGATTGTGGCGCTGCTGATCGGCGTGGGTTATTTTGGAGGAGCCCTCGAGTTTTTCGCCAGCCATGTGCAGGTGGATGACTTGGGTCATGAGAGTTTCGATCTATCCTTCATGCTTGGGTATCTGATCGTTTTGCTGGTCGTCATGACCATCCTTAGTATTTTGCAGGCAACCTTCCTGACCCATCCCATGGCCAAGGCGGTGATCAACAGCCTGCTCATCTTCGGTGACGAGGACATAGATCAAATCCTGCAAAATCCGCAAAAGACACCGGGCCGGGGCGAGGGTTTCGCCGACGTGCTGGACGTGGGCGATATCGGGTTCTAGAAGCAAGCCATGGTCGCCGATACCCCACCGCCCAACGGTAGCTTCAACGACGGCAAGACCGCGGCCCGCCACGAGGTGCGGGTGGTGCTGGGGCCCGCAGGCTTGGAGATCCATGACCAGGCCGGCGCCCTTTTGGCTGCTTGGCCTTACGACCGCTTGCGGCCGGTGGACGAGGTCAAGGACTTGTCCCGCCTGCGCATCTCCTGCGATGGGGAGGAGGGGGCCCGCCTTGTGATCCACGACGGCGCGCTGCGCCGGGACTTGGTGGTACGGGCGCCCGCTCTCCAGCCCCGGCGGCGGCGCGAGGGCTGGCGCTGGCTGGCCTATGGCGGCCTGGGCCTGGTGGGCATGGGTTTGGTGATCTGGCTGGTCATTCCCACCTTGGCCGTGGCGGTGAGCCGGGCCGTGCCCCAGTCGTGGGAGGAGGCCCTGGGCGATCAGGTCTACGGCCAGGTGGCCCACATCTTCGCCCGCATGGACGGGGAAAAGACGGTCCGCTTCTGCGATGACCCGGCGGGGCTGGCGGCCCTGGACCGCATGGTGTCCCGCCTGGCCGTGGCGGCGGACTCGACTTACCATTTCCAGGTTCAGGTGCTGGACGTGGACATGATCAACGCGGTCGCCTTGCCCGGCGGGCGCATCATCCTGTTCAAGGGCCTGCTGGAAGCGGCGCCCTCGCCGGACATGATCGCCGGCATCGTCGCCCACGAGATGGGACATGTGATCGAACGGCACGGTACCGCCGGGCTGGCCCATGCCCTGGGCCTGGGTTTCTTTTTCGGTGTGGTCCTGGGCGACATCGGCAGCGGCGCCTTGGTGGCGGGCGGCGAGGCCGTGGCCCGCCAGTCCTACGGCCGGGACGCGGAGCGGGAAGCGGACCGGATCGCCCTGGACTTGCTGGCCCGCGCCGGCATCTCGGCCCAGGGCTTGGGCGATTTTTTCGCCATGATCGAGGGGCGATCCGCCGATGAAAGCCCGAAAGGCGATGGATCGGAAAACGCAGCCGAAGAAGGGAGCGACCCGGAAAGTTGGGCCGATCAGTTTAACCTCGAAGCCTACTTGTCCTCCCATCCCTCGAACCGGGAACGTCATGCCACGATCCAGGCGGACATCGCCCAACGGCCCGGCGTTGGTCTCACCGCGGCGCTGAGCCCGCGGGATTGGCAAGCCCTGAAGGCCATTTGCGATTGATCCGGTCTTTGGCCTTTCACGAATGCGTCAAGCCCGGGCGGTCGTGCTTGACGGACTTGTGATAGCCGAGTTCCGCCGGGCACCTTGATCCCGGACGAGCCATCCCAATCTGTCAGATAACAAGCAACGGCCTGATGCATGGTTTTTCGCTAAGGCAGATCCCATGTGGCAACGGTCCTCTCTTTGCGGTTTCTTTCATTGCGGGGAACGGCGGAAAGGGAGATCAGGTTCGAAACAGTGTTCCGGCTCCCCCGGCCGGTTGGAAAAGGTCGGCGGCAGGTGAGTCATTTACCCTCCCCCTCAAAAAATGCCGCCGGCCTTTTCCCTTTTGTTTCCTCAGAGGAAAATAAAGGCGCTTCCAGGTCGTGGTCGCTGTCGAGCGGGAAAAAAACGATGGTTCCGTAACCTGACCTGTCCGCGATTTTGAAGAGGTTACCTTTCCATTAGATTTTGGTTAACTTTTTTTCCGCCGCGCTGATCCAGTCGCCAATGGGGTTCGTAATCTCCTCAACAGCCGATGACGGGCTGTCAAACGAGAAGAGTGAATTTCATCCAACTTCAGGGGAACGCTTATGAGGATTTTCTTCAGCGCACTGGCCTTGGTTTGTGCGACAGCTTTCATGTCGCAAACCGCATCGGCGCAGTTTGTTCAAAATATATATGTGGTTCACGGTATCAACGGCGAAGACCTGGGCCTTGATCGTGATCTGAAAGTGGACATCGCCGTGGATGGCGTTTGTGCTGTTCCGGGAGTTGTTTTCGGGGACGTGTTGGGGCCCGTTGAATTGCCTGATCCGGGTCCCTATGACGTGGAGATCTCCTTGAGTGACGGCAACTGCACCGGCGCCTTGGCGGTCACCGGCCAGTTCGATTTGTCGATTGGTGAGACCGCGACCGTGGTTGCGCATCTGGATGCCAACTCGGCGCCGCGGATTACCAAGTTCGCCAACAACGTCAGCCCCGTCGGCAAAAATCACAGCCGGGTGACGGCTTTCCATTTCGCCTCCGCGCCCAAGGTCTATCTGAGGGTCAAGAACAACAAAACCGGCAAGTCAGTCAGCGATTCTTTGCGGAACGGACAGCAGACCTTCCCCGCGGAAGTGCGTAAGGGAAGCTACAACATCAAGATCTTCCCCAAGGGTAGCCGAAAGGCCGTGTTTAAGACCAACGCGCACCTTGACGGCGGGACCGCCTATTTCGCCTATGCGGTCGGCTCCACGACCAATGGCGTCACGGTTTTGTTTCAAGCAATCGAGCCGTAAGTAGACGTTTAGAAGAAAAAGGGCCCATGATATGGCATGGGCCCTTTTTCATGCGATGAAGGTAGCGTCCTTGCGGTCATTCATCGACCGGGTTGGCGGTCAGGGCGCCGAAACGGGGGACGGTCATGGCCACTGAATACATCTGCGAATCTCTGAAAAGGGCCGACGACACCAGGGGCTCGAAGCGGTAAAAGCTTTCGGCGATGATCACATCCTGCCCCGCGCGCAGCTCCACCCCGTTGGGCATGGAGGCGCTGCCCCCGGGGACGCCGACGCGGCTGGTATTGGACAGGCTGCCCGCGCCGCTGCGCTGCCAGTTGACCACGGGGTCGTCGTCTTCCCCGTCTTTGCTCACCGAGGAAATGATGATGATGGTGCTGGGGCCGATATCAAACGGGGACATGATATATTCGGCCGCATCGAATACCTGATCGATGTCCTGGTTGGAAAGGGCCGGCTCCCGCGAGGTCAGGTCGGAAATGTTGGACGCCATGCGGCTGACCTTTTGCTGGGCGAGCACATAGCGTCCCGCTTCGGCGCCGCCCACGGCCAGAAGGGACAGCACGGGCAGGATCATGGCGAACTCGATCATGGCGGCGCCACGGTGTTCTTGGATGAAGGCGCGGGCACGCGCCAGCAAGCGGCGGCTGTTCCGTCGGAGCGCGGGTGAATTTTTAATCATTGCAATCATGGCCCTTTGGTGCCATCAGCTGCAACCGGTCCCGCCATTCAGGATCGGCTCGTTGCGTACGGCAACGCTGGCAGTCAGGGAAATGACGCCGTCGTCACCGCCGAAGGCATGGTTCAGGAAACCGGTCATCATTTCCCAATCGTGATTGACCGTGTAAAGCACGACTTCGCTGCTGCCGCCGGCCCCTTCAAAGCCCATGTCCTCGTCCCACGACCCGTTGCAGTTCATGTCGGTGAAGGGTTCGCCGCCGTCGTATTCCCCGTTGTCGTTCTCATCGTCCCAGGGTTCGGGATTGCCGATGGAATTGAAGTCGGGATAGACCATGGTGGTGATGTCGGACGCCGCGACCCGTACCAGGCCAATGCCGTGGCTGTTGATGATGTCGGCGATGCGTTCCTCGCGGGTGATATCGGGATCGTCGGGATTGGCCCCGGTGATCCCGAAGCGCGCCGCCTCGCGGATGCCGCCCTCCAAGAGGGAATTGGCGAACATCATCATGGCGATCTCCAGTATCACCATGATGATGATGATGATGGTGCTGGCGCAGATCGCGAATTCCACGGCGGTGGCGCCGTCTTCTTCACGCCTCAGGTCAAGCAGCCGTTTTCGCAGGCGTCCCATTATTTGGAAATCCGCAAATCCGACAGGTGGTTGGCAACCTCGGTGAAGACGTCCTGCAGGGCGTCGCCGTCGGGCGCAAAGTGATAGTAGGGCGCCTCCCGGTCGGTGGCCACCTCCTTCAGCAGCTCGGCCAGCGGACCGCTTTCGTGATAAAACTGAATGGCGTAGATCACGATGCCCTGGGATTTCAGATAGCTCGCCACGTCGCGCAGGCGGTTGTCCATTTCCCAAGGTCGCAGCCGGCGCTTATAGGCATCGCCGCGGGCCCGGGTGTTTTCGCCGTCGGTCAGCAGCACGATGGCGCGCTGGTGATTGGTTTCCACCTCTTCATCCGGGCTCGAATCCATGAAGGGCGCGTCCGGCATCAACACCTGTCCGGCCCACATCAGGCCCTGGGCGATGTTGGTATTGCCCCGCGGGCTGGTCAGCTCGGTGATGGCGTCGGTGATGGTGCTTTTGGTATTGGTCAGGCGGGTAATGCCGTGATCCAGGCAAGAAGTGCAATACGAGCAGGTGCCGTGGGGCCAGGGCTCGCCCTCGTTGCCGATGGGTTCCCAGGCGCGCCACTCGGTGCCGTCTTCGGTGGTGACCGTGCCCAGCACGTCGTCGGCATCGTTGAGGGAGTTGCCGTCGTCGAAGAACCGGGCATAGACGCAACCGGACCAATTGCTGCTCGGCGGCTCCAGGAACGGCACGTCCGAATTGTTGGCGTAGTAGACTTCTTCCTGGGCCGAGCCGGTCAGGGGGTTCGTAAACATTTCCGTCTCCGATTCCTCCCAGCTGGAATAAAGCGACCCGTTGTCGGTGACGTTGACCTTGGCGTTCCACGGCACCAGCCCGATCTTGAGCAAATCCTTGGTTTCGGTGTCGCCGTAAAGCACGCCCACCAAGGCGTTTGCCGCGTCCCGGGCGCCGACGATCCGGTCCGTGCCCGTGCCGTCGTCCCAGCTCATGGAGCCGGACATGTCCATGGAGAGCACCAGGTCCAGGGAGAGGTTCTGCCGTGTCACTTCGGTGGCGGCGGAGACATCCATGTGGTTCTGCCCCAGCACCTTCAAAAAGGTGGTGTCCACGCTGGCCGAGGCCGAGAGGGTCACCGTGCCGGCGGCGTCGTCCACCACCGGCGTGTTCAAGGTCACCTCGGCGCCCAGATAGCCGTCGGGAAAGTTGGCGTCGAAAAAGGTCTGCACATCCGCCAGCATGGCGGTTTCGTCATCGGCCGACAGGCCGGCGGCCAGTCCGGCCGCGTCCAAGGCATCGCCCAGCCGGGCCTTGATCATATAGCCCCGCGCCGCGTCGGTGGCCAAGCCGACCACCCCGACCAG
>JANQKX010000226.1 GCA_028280915.1 Kiloniellaceae bacterium | reverse complement strand
GTAAAGCCCAGGGCACCGCCGTCGCCGATGCCGCTCAGCTTGAGGGCCCGGTAGCCGACCCCGCCGGCGCACAGCAAGGGCGCCGCCTCCGCATGGGTGAAAACCTCGGGAATGGGATAGGCATAGGCCGCCGGCACGGTCATGTATTCCGCGTACCCGCCGTTGACATCCCGGCCGGTGGCGCGAAAGCACGCGGAGACGTTTTCATCACCGCCGCCACTGGAGTGATGAATCCAGCCCACGCCGATCCGGTCGCCCACCTTGTGGGCGCTCACCCCCGGCCCCAGTTCGTCGATGATTCCGATCACCTCGTGGCCCGGGATGACCGGCAACCGGGGCGGGGCGGTGCGCCCCTCGATCTCGTCGAGTTCCGTGTGGCACACGCCGCAGGCCGCCACCCGCAGCCGCACTTCCCCCTGCCCGGGCTTCGGTTCATCCACGTCCGCGTAGCGCAAGGGCGCGGAGCCCTGCCCGATGGGACCGATTTTTTCCAGCAACATGGCTTTCATGACGGATCTCCATAGAAAGATCTCTATGTTCTTCAGCTTCCCTCCAACACGGCCATCGCTCAAGGGTTAACAGAGACGGCAGACTTTCAAAAACTGACAAGGAGAACTGTTTAGAGCGTCGGGGAATAATCAGCCCTCCCCGAATCCAAGTGACGCTTGGCTCGCGAAGGCTTGACTTGCTTTTTTGCTGAGCGGCGGTCACTTCTTCTAAGAGGGAAACGGCGAGGCCGACATAATGAAGAAGCTGTTTTTTGTCCTTATCTTGGCTGCCGGCACGGCAGGCTGCTACGGCGGCGACTATGATCCGGTGCGCGATCGATTTTACGCGCCGGCCGATTGTGACTTCGACAATCCGCCGCCTGAAAGCGATTCAGCCGGTCTGGTGGACTATGAGAATGTTTGCGACAGGCCGCGATTTTTACACTACCACCACCATCACCGCGGCCGATGAACGGCTCTGGTACTGCTTATTGCCCCAGGGACGGGTCGGCGGCCTGGGCCACGGCCAGCAGCCTTTTTTCGTAGGCCGGGGATTCCCCCACCGGCGCCACCTGGGCCAGCGCGGAAAGGGCACCTTGCCGGCCGATGGTTCGCAACAGCAGCCAGGTGCACAGATATTGAGAGGCCAAGCACCCGCCCGCCGTGGCAATGTTGCCCGAGACCAATAACGGTCGTTCCACAACCGTTTGACCCAGGGCCTCCAGCCATGGTTTGGTCTTGGAATCGCTGGTGATCGCAATGCCGTGCAACAGGCCCTTTTTGGCCAGCAGAAGCGCGCCGGAGCATTGACCGGCAATCAGCTGGCGGCTGGGGTCCAAGGGCAAGGCCTGAATGAACTCCGGATCCGCGGCAAACTCGCGGGTTTGGGTGCCTGAGGCCACGATCACACCGTCGGCGGCCGCCAACTGGCCGAGATCGGCTTGGATCTCCACCGGCACCCCGTTCATGGAGGTTACGTGGCGCTGCGGCCCTGCCAAGACGGCCGTAACGCCCTCTGCTCGAGCCCGGTTCAACAGGGCCAAGGCCAGAAACGAGTCCAGCTCGTTAAAACCCTCCAAGGTCAATATGGCGATCTGCAAAGCCCGGCCCCTCCCCGAGGGGTCAAAAGGACGAAAAGCTTCTAGAGTCTGTCAAGAAATTCCCTGGCGGCCTCAAATTCCGGCTTCAAGGGCCATGGCCTCCCAGAACATAAGCTCGTAGCCTTGAATGAGACGCACGGCCCGTTTGATGGGAGCCACGGGCTCGCCATGATCCAAGGCCTGCTGCAATTCGGGAACCACCACGTGTTCAAACGACGGCAGTTCCGCGAAACCGTCCACGAAAGCCGTCTCGGTGCGGACCCAACCATGTTGCTCGCGCAGGCCAGTGCCCAGCTGGCCACAGTTGTAGCACCAAGCCGAGAAGTTCAACAGCAAGCCGGTGAGTACGGTGGCCTCGCTGGCCTTGCTGGCCAGCCAATTGGTGTAGGCGGCGTAGGCAAAACCGTCGGGACGGGGCTCCATGGCCTGCAGGCGGGCTTCGCTGAGCCCCAGCTTTTCCCCCATGGTGATAATGCCGGCCAGGCCCAGGAACTCGCCTTCCAACAGTCCCCTGAAGAAGTCGGCCGAGGGGCGGTCGGAAAAGTGGTTCAACATGAGCGCCATGGCCTGAATATCACTGTGCGCGATATGGTACTGATGGCCGAGGAAGGGCACGATGGCCTCTAACGGCAAATCACCCTCGCGAAAAGAGACCGGATAACGGTGCTGGCGTATCTGGCCGTCCACCTCCTTGATCTCGGCTTCGATCTCACGCAGCAAAGCTTCTGCCTGGGCCATGGCTCGTCTCCCGGTTCGGGTTCATCAGAGGGTTGGATTTACCCTTTCCATTGTATCGAACTCGCCTGGCGAAAGGCAAAAAATATGGCAAAAGGATTATAGGCTAAGGCCAAGCTGGCGCCCTTCGAAAAAGGCTGCCGAGGCGCGACGCGGCGCCACGCAGTCGCCGATGTGATGGACCTGAATGCCCCGCGCCCGCAGGGGCTCCGCCACGGCCTTGGCCAGCTCGTTTTCCGGACGGTTGATGGTGGCCAGGACCAGGGCGTCAAAGGGTTCGGACCACCCCCGGTCCTCGTCCAGGGCACTCAGGTCGGCCCGGTCGCCGTGCCAGGCGGTGATCACCGTAGCGGTGAGGCTCTCGATGCCTTCGGCCAGGTAGAGATCCCGTAGCAGGCTATCGGTGGCGCTGGCCATGAGTTCCTTACCGATCATGGGATCGGAAGTGACCACCGAAACCTGATGGCCGCGCTGGGCCAGATAGAGGGCCGTGCCGCTGGCCGGCCACCAGCCGCTGAGATCGTCCAGCAGCAGCACCCGTCGCGGCGCGCCCGGGGGCTTGTCGCCCACGGATTCCAAAGCCTTGGCGCCGGTCAGGACATGGTTGATGGAAAACACCGTCTCCGCCTCCACGCCGGGCAGACGGGGCACGATGGGCAGCACCCGCTGATAGCCGTCCATGGCCGGCCGGGACCCGGTGGCGAAAACCACCACATCGGCGGGGAAGGCCAGCACGCCGTCCGCCGTCATCTCGGTTTCCCGCTCCAGATTGACGCCAAGGCGTGTCAGTTCGGCCTCGTAGTACCAGTAAAGCAAATGCCCGATCTCGCCCCGATGGGGCTGGGAGGCGGCGTAGCGGAACTGGCCGCCGATATGGCGGTTGCGCTCCACGACGGTGACTTCATGGCCCCGCTCGGCCGCCACCCGCGCCGCCTCCAGGCCGGCCGGGCCGGCGCCGATCACCAAGACCCGGCGCGGCGCGGCACCACTGTCTTTCAACGCCGGAGGCCGGTCGCCGTGCCATTGAAACTCCCGACCGGCGGAGGGGTTGACCAGGCAGGAAATCCAATAATCCCGATAGCGGCGGCCCCAGCACAGTTGATTACAGGAAATACAGGGGCGGATTTGCTCGGCCCGCCCCTCCATCACCTTGCGGGCCAAATGGGGGTCGGCGATCTGGGCCCGCACCAGGGAGACCATGTCCGCCATGCCTTCGTTGACCACCCGGGCGGCCCGCACCGGGGTCTTGATTCGGCTTTCCGCCTGGACCTTGGCATTCTTGACCGCAGCGCGAATGGCCTGGGCGAAGGGCGGCCCCTGCATGTCCCCGGACAAGAAGGGCGGCATCAGGTTGCGGAAATCAAAATAGCTGCCGGTCCCCACGGAAAAGTAGTCCACCAAGCCGCGGCTATCGTGCCAGCCGGCGATTTCCTGGGCCTGAGCCACGTCAATGCCCTCGGGCATGAGGTCGTCTCCGTTGATCACCATGCCGATGATGAAATCCTCACCCACTTGGCGGCGGATCGCCTCGCAGAGACGGGCGGAAAAACGCATGCGGTTGTCGAAGCTGCCGCCCCACTGGTCATCGCGCTGGTTGGTGATGGGGCACCAAAACTGATCAATCAGCGCGTTGTAACAAGCAAAAAGCTCGATGCCGTCGAAACCGCAGGCCTGGGCACGCCGGGCGGCTTGGGCATAGGCCTCGATCAGCTCTTCGATGCGCGCCTCGGTCAGCGTCCGGCTGCCGTCGCAGTCGTGATAGGAGGGCACGCCCGAGGGTGACCAGTTTTGCGCGAAGGAGTTGGCCACGTCCCCATGGGCGCCCACGTGGTAGAGCTGATGGATCATCACCGCCCCTTCCGCCTGGCAGGCTTCGGTGATGCGACGGAAATGGGGGATGATGGCATCATCGCCGGCCCGGAAGTTGCCCCGGGTCAGGACGCCGGTCGCATGGGTGGGCACGGGTTCCACCACGATCATGGCCGCCCCGCCTAAGGCCCGCTCCAAATAGTAGCCCAAGTGGCGGTCACCGGGCAGCCCGTCCTCGGCCATGTTGGCGGTGTGTGCGCCGAAATTGATGCGGTGGCGCAGGGTCTTATGGCGCAAGGGCAAGGGTGTCAGCAGCTTGCCGTAGGAGTCGCTCATGATCCGGCGCCCCGTGTTGCCGCACGGGCCTTGCCCGAACTGCGTGTTTCCAGGGCCGGAGGCTTGGGCCCGCCGGTGGCCCAGTCCAACAGCTCCACCGTGTGCACAATGGGCCGGTCCAGGGCCGCCCCCAGATAGGCCATACAGCCGATGTTGCCGCTGGCCACCACGTCAGCGCCCGTGTGCTTTAGATGACGCAATTTGCGCTCGCGCAGCTGGCCCGCCAATTCGGGCTGCAGGATGTGATAGGAACCGGCCGAGCCACAGCAGAGATGGCTTTCTCCCGGCTGCTTCACGGTAAAACCCGCCGCGTGCAACAGCTCCACCGGCGCGCGGCGGATTTGCTGGCCATGCTGTAGGGAGCAAGCGGCCTGATAGGCCACCGTGAGATTGGCCATGTCGGGCGGCGGATTGCCCTGGCGATCCAGGCCGATTTCCACCATGACCTCGCTGATATCCCGGGCCTTGGCGGCGATACCTGCCGCCTTATCGCCCCAACGGGGGTCTTCCTGCAAAAGGTGCCCATAGTCCTTCACCATGGTGCCGCAGCCCGAGGCGTTGATCACCACCGCATCCAGGGAGGAGTCGCCGGCCAGTTTAGACCAGGCCGAAACATTTGCCTTGGCTTGGGCGCGGGCGGCATCGATATCTCCCAGGTGATAGGTCAGTGCGCCACAGCATCCCCCGTCGGGCGCGATCACCACCTCGCAGCCGTGGCGGGTCAGCAAGCGGATGGTGGCCTGGTTGATCTGAGGCGCCAAGACCGACTGAACACAGCCGGTCAGGAGCGCCACGCGGAGCCGCGGGCGGCCAAGGGGCGCGCTTTTTTCGGGCAGGCGCACCGCCTTGGGTAAACGTCCCGGCGCCGAGGCGACCATCTGGCCCATGCCCGCCGGCAGCCAGCGGGCGAATGGCCGGGCCAGGGCCGCCGCTCGCAAGGCCCAGCGGAAACGCACCGGGTCAGGCAGCCAGTGGGCGATCATCTTGCGCAGCCGTTGTTCCGCCGGGGGCCGCTCATAGTGTTGCGCCACATGCACCCGGGCATGGTCGATGAGATGCATAAAATCCACGTCCGACGGACAGGTGGTCACGCAAGACAGGCAGGAGAGGCAGCGATCGATATGCAGGACTGTTTCGGGGTCCGGCGCCTTGCTCGGGTCTTCTTGCGCGGCGGTCAGCATGTCGCGGATAATCTTGTTACGGCCCCGCGGGCTGTCCGCTTCGTCGTTCAGCAGCACATAGGTGGGACAAGTCGCGGTGCAGAGACCGCAGCCGACGCAATGGCGCAGAATCTCCTGGGACTCACTCACAGCCGGGTCGGCCAACTGGGCCAAGGCAAAGTTACTGTGCAAAAAACCTCTCCCCCCAACCGCGGCCTTCCGGCCCGGCCTTAAAGATCCAAAACCGCCGCCCGTCCTTCGTAGACCGCCATGTGCGCCCGCCGCGCTCCGGCCGCATCCCCGACCACCCGACAGTCGATGCCCAAGTTGGCCAGGTCGCGCGCCATAAGGTCTTTCTCAAGACTGTCGTTGGCCCGGTTGGTGGTGGCCAGTACCAAGCCGTCAAACTCCTCGGACCAAGTTCGCCCGTCCTGCAATGAACGCAGCTCGGCCGTGCCGGCCCGCCACGCCATCAAAGCCACCGATGGCAACTCGGTGATCGACTTGGCCTTGAGGCGTGCGCGCAGACGGGAAAACTCCCCATCGCCCATCAGCTCATAACCGGCGACCGCATAGCGGGTGGCCAGTGTGATGCTATGGCCCCGTTCCGCCAAAAAGAGGGCCGTGCCCACGCCCGCCCAATGTCCGTCGTCATCAAGCAAAAGCAAGCGCCTAGGCTGGTCTTCCGATGTCCAAGCGGTTTCACCGGCCAGCACCGCCTCCACCGGCGCGACGGCCGGATCCTCGATCCCCGGCAACTGTTTTTGATAGGCAATGGGGCGTTGGAAGCCGGTCCCGGCCGGCAGGGCACCGGTAGCCAAAATCACCACGTCCGGGTGCAGGTCGACGATTTCCTGAGCCGTGATCCAGGTTTCCAGGCCGAGGCGCACTTGCTGTTTCAGGAGCTGGGCTTCGTACCAATCGATGAGTTCCAGGTTTTTCTCCCGGCCTGGCTGTTGGCCGGCAAGAGCGAACTGGCCGCCAAAATGGTCCCGGCCCTCCACCAGGCGCACCCGGTGGCCCCGGGCCGCCGCCACGCGGGCCGCTTCCAATCCGGCCAAACCACCACCCACCACCAGCACGCTCTTGGCCTCCGGCGTGACCCGATTGTCAAGCTGCTCCCGCGCCACCTCCCGGCCCACGCCGGGATTGACCAGACAGGAAATCCAATAGTCCCGATTGCGCCGGCCGACACAGAGTTGATTGCACGCGATGCAGGGGCGTATGTCATCGGCCCGATCCTCGGCAAGCTTCGCGGGCAACTTGGGATCGGCGATCAAAGAGCGCACCAAGACTGCGAAATCGGCCTTGCCCCGGCTGATGACCTTCTCCGCCATGGCCAGATCGTGAACGCCGCCGGCGACACCCACGGGCAGGCGGCTGACAGCCGCCTTCACCACCGCCGCGGCCTCGACCCCGCTGGCCCCGCCCCCCAGGGCGCCCGGTGCCAGGCTGGCCGGATCGAAGAGGCTGCCGGTGCTGACCGAGATGTAGTCGATGACCCCATGGGATTCATGCCACGCGGCAATGCGGCCCAGTTCACTGTGGCTCAAGGCGCCGGGAATGGCCGGGTCGCTGGACATGGTCATGCCGATGAGGAACTGGCCCCCTACCTCGCGACGGATACGGCGCTGTACCTCGGCGGAGAAGCGCAGGCGGTTCTCGAAGGAGCCGCCCCATCGATCCTGGCGCCGATTGCTCAAGCGGGACCAAAACTGATCGATCAAAACATTGCCGCCGGCCGCCAATTCCACCCCGTCGAAACCGGCCGCCTGGGCCCGGCGCGCCGCGTTCGCGTAGGCATCGATCAGGACCATGATCTCCGCCTCGGTCATTTCGTGACTGCCGTCCTGGCTGCGCTGGGACGGCAATCCGGAGGGCGACCAGGCGGGGGCGAAGGAAACCTCCCCCTGACCATGGGCACCCACATGCATGAGCTGCAGGATCATGATGGCGCCCTCGGCGTGTCCCGCCGCCGCCACCTGGGCCAGCCCCGGGATGATCCCGTCGTCGCCCGGCCGCAGGCCGGCCCGGTTGACCTGGCTGGTCACGTGCACCGGCAAGGGATCCACCACGATCATGCCCACCCCGCCTCGGGCGCGCGCGGCATAGTAGGCCCGGTGCCGTTCCCCCGGCAGCCCATCGTCGCTGAAATTGGTCACGTGGGCGCCAAAGGCCAAGCGATTCTTGACCTTGGTCCGGCGCAATTTCAGCGGACTAAGAAGATGGCCAAAAGGGCGAGTCATGGGTCTCCGTTCCGCGTGGCGGCGGCTTTCACCGTCCGGGCTAGGGGTCAGGCCCGGCCACCCGGCCCCCACTCAGCATGCCAGCAAATTAGATTGCCACAGCTCCCGCCACAGGCAAGCGAATTTGGCTGGCCCCTTCCACGCTCGGCCCCTCGTCCCCGTCGGGATCAAAGAGCGCCACCTGCAGATTGGCAAATCGGTTCGGGGCGGTTTGCGCTTCCACTACCGAGAGGGGCAGATGTTTTTCCAGTTCCGCCAGGCAATCGGAGCCGAGGCGCAGATCAGCCTCGACCCGGGCGGCGCCGTCCACGTTGAGGCGCGGCTGATGCACCGCTTGCTCCAGGGACAGACCACAGTCCGCGAGGAAAGAGGCGCCGTGATAAACGGCCGAAAGGATGCGGCGGCCGCCGGAAGCGCCCATGGCAAACCACGGCTTGTCCGCCTTGGTCGCCACCATGGGGCACATGTTGCACAAGGGCCTCTGACCCGGCGCGATGGAGTTGGGGCGCCCGGGCCGGGGGTCGAACCACATGATTCCATTGTTCATCATGACCCCGCTCTCGGGCATTTCCACCTTGGAGCCGAAAAGGGAGAGCAGGGTGTTGGTCAGGGCGACCAAATTGCCCTCCCCGTCGGCCACCGACAAATGGGTTGTGCAGCCCTGGCCGGCCCGGTCCCCGTCGTGGCCCATCTCGGCGAAGCGCCGCTCGTAGGCCGCCATCAGGCTGCGCCCGTAACCCAGATAGGCCTCGGAACCGGGGCGGCCCGGGGCGATGGGCGGCAGTTGCGCCAACGCATCGGCAAAGGTGGGGCCGGCGCAAAGGCCGGGCGGGACAAAATAGCGCACCTGGCCCCGATCGCAGGCCAAGGGCGCGGCCAGGTGGGCGTTGTAGGCCGCCAAATCGGCTGCGGTCACAAAAGACCCGGCCTCCGCCAGATCCCGGGCCAAAGAGGCGGCCAGGTCACCCTCATAAAAGTCCCGACGGCCGGCCCGCGCCAGTTGGTCCAGTGTCTGGGCCAGTTCGTCCATGGGCAGGCGATGGACGCCCTCCAACTGGGTCAAGGGCGGAAAGCCGCCGGGCAGGTAGCGGCGGCTCGCGGCCGGATAGGTCGACAAGGCCTTGGCCTCGTCGCAAATCTCAAGAGTGGTCCACCAATTCACAGGGTGACCCTCTCGCGCCAGACCGATGGCCGGGCGCAATAGCTCGGCCCAGGGCAGGCGGCCGAAACGCTCCGATGCCAGCCCCAGGCCATCCACGCTGCCCGGCACCGCGATGGATAGGGGACCATGGACGTTACGCTCCCCCTCTACCGCCGGCCAGCCGAAGAAGTTGTCGTTCGTGGCCACACCATCCGTGAGCAACGGAAAGGCGGCGGGGTCCAAGCCGCGGGGCGCGGTCATGGCGAAGTCCACCACCTGAACCCGTTGTTCCTTGGCCAGGTAGACCACCATGTAGCCGCCGCCGCCCACGCCGCTCATCCAAGGCTCCAACACCGCGAGCGCAAAGGCGGTGGCGACCGCCGCGTCCACCGCGTTGCCGCCGGCGGCCAAGACATCCGCGCCGACATGCGCAGCCTGATAGTGCTGGGCCGCGACCACCCCGCCGCGCCCCTTCGCAACCGCTTTGCGCAGTTGCCATTGTTCTATCGCTTCAACCATCCAAACTCCCCCAAATCGAGGGGTTTAGTTTGGGGATAAGCGCCCGCCACATCAAGGCCCGAGCGGGCCTAAAATGCGGTTGATGACAGGGTGTGCGTTTGGTGGCAAAATCCCCCAAGAAAGTTAAGGCTGGACCTCAAACCAGGAGGGTAACGCTATGTTGCTAAATAAGATAATTTGTTTATTCAATTCAAAACATTACTCTTGGCCAATCCTGGCGATCGTTTTGTTTTTGCCTCTTTTCATCGACACAGCCTTCGCGCAGACCGCGACCAGATTGAACTGCGGCGGTTGCGTCTCGTCCCGAAACCTGAATAGCGGCGTGGTCACAACGAGCAAACTGGGCGACAAGGCCGTGACAGGGGCCAAGATCGCAAACGGGACCATTGGGAACGGCAAGATCAGGTCGCGCAGCCTGCGCGCCGGCAGCCTTGCCACCAACAGCGTCAACAACCGGGTGCTGGCGCCGGACGCGGTGTTTCTGCGCACCATCATCGTGCGGCCCGACGGCACGAATGCGGAGAATTGCACGGCGCTCCTCGCCGCGCTTTCATCCATCACCGACAACAGCGCGGCGACCCCCTATCTGGTGATCGCGGAGCCGGGCCGGTACAGCTGCGGCAACCGAACGGTCCGCACCAAGCGCTTTGTGGATCTGCAAGGCTCAGGTGAGGGCATTACGCGTATCTCCGGGGCGCGAAACAGCAACACTCAAGGGGTGGTGGAGTTGGTGGGGCCGTCCGAATTGCGGCAAATCACCGTGGAGCACGATGGCAGCAACAACCTGAACTCCCCCATTGCCGTGTCGACGGTCGGGGCGGGCACCAGTTTGCGGGCGGTCACCGCCATCTCCGGCTCGGCCTTGTCGGGCGGCAGCACGGCGGTGCTGGCCAATAGGGATTCGGAGATATCGGTCCGGGATTCCACCGTCAACAGCCAGAATTCAGCGTTTTTCGCCGACCAGCGGGCCTCCATCCGGGTGGTCAACACCCAGATCACCACGCCGGACAGCCGGGACAACACCATTGGCGACGTGGCCTGCCTCAATGCTTACACGGAAGATCTGGTTCTGCTCAATTCCGTATGCCAGTGAGGCCGAGATTGGGTCCGGTTTCAGTGCCCGGTTAGGCGGCCAAGGGCCCGCCGCTGATGGTGATGCGGTGCATATGGCGGCGCTGGCCGGGGTAGTCGTTCAAGGCCTTGTGCCAGGTGGCCCGGTTGTCCCAGAAGGCGATGGAGCCGACCCGCCAGGAAAACCGGCAGGTGAACTCGGGGCTGGCCGCGTGCCGATAAAGGTAAGTCAGCAAGGGCTCGGAATCCGCTTTGGACCAGCCCTCGAAGGTCACCGTGAAATCCGGATTGACGTAGAGCGCCCGCCGGCCCGTTTCCGGGTGGCGGATGACCACCGGGTGGACCGCGTCCTGCACCGCCCGCTCCGCGTTTTGAAACCGCCCCTCCCGAGAGCCGGCGTTGCCGTCATAGCCGAAGACATGGCGGCTGGAATGCACGGCCCGCAGGCCTTCGAGCATACCTTTCAGGCCGACGGACAAGCCTTCGTAGGCCTTGTACATGGAGGCGAAAAGGGTGTCGCCGCCGCTCTCGGGCACCTCGCGGGCAAGAAGAATGGAGCCCAGGGCCGGTTCTTGATCGTAGGAATGGTCCGTGTGCCAAACGCTGCCGATGTTCTCGGCGTGGTCCGGTTCCTTGCGCACCTGAGCGATCATGGGGTAGTCCGGCAGGGCTTCGAAAAAACGATTGACGTTGATGTCGCCCCAGCGCTCGGCAAAGGCGATGTGCTGTTCGGGGGTGATGTGCTGGTCGCGAAAGAAGATGACGCTGTGGTCCGCGAAGGCCCGACGGATTTCATCAAAACAGGCGTCGCTGACGGGCCCCGCCAAATCGATGTCCAGGATTTCGGCCCCGAACCCGCCGGGAAGGGGCTCGACCCGAATTTCTTGATAGCCATCCATGACCAAACCTCCCATCGCCCTGCCCTGGTTGGCTGGTGCCCTGCCAAGCATGCCAAGCACTTCGCGAACTCTGTCCGCCAAGATAGAGCAAACCGCGGCCGGGTCAATCGGGCGCGGGACCCTCAGGGTTTTAGGCCGAGGCCAATCCATGGAAGCTTGCGACCAGTGGTGATTTGACAATTCGGGTCATCTGGTCAAGCTAGCCCCCACTAACCGTCGATAGATCAAACAGTTGATGACGCCGCCCAAAAAGCGCCGCAAAAGTGTGGAAAGATTTCGTCATGTGCCTTGTCAGGGAAAAGCAATCGACCCCAGCCCACCCGCATGAGGCCCAACCAGATGAGAAAACCGGCCGGCGGCGGGAACGGGTCAAGGGGCGGGCTCCGGGGAATTGGCTGTTGCTTTTGGCTTTGGTGTTGGCCCCCTTGGGCTTGAATGCCTGTAGTTCGAGCAGCAGCAGCCGCGCCGGTGATCTGCTCACCGACTTCGACCGGCAGCTCATCGTCCAGGCTACGCAAGATTCCTTGGAATTCAACAAGGTGGGTGAGAGCACCCTGTGGGAAAACGAAACCAACGGCCGGGTGGGCAGCGCCACGCCCACCGCCACCCGGGACGAGGACAGCGATCGCCCCTGCCGGGATTTCCGCCAGACGGTAGGGATCGAGGGCACCACGACCACGGCTTATGACACCGCCTGCCGCAATGGCGACGGCACCTGGGCCAGCATCAACTACGGCAGCTTGACCGGCGCCCTGTCGGGTCTGTGGCTGGGCACGGACGGCCCCACCTATGCCCGCGCCTATCCGGAACCTTACCCCTATTATCCCCGCACCCGCTATGGCTATTGGGGGCCGTATTACGGTTACGGTTATCCCTATGGCTGGCGCGGCGGTTGGCGTTACGGATACGGCTACGGCTGGTAGGGCATGCCCGGGCACCACGCGGCACCGCTCCCAAGATGATATAAAGACCCAGGCGGGGCCGGCCCCACGCCTGAGACCGGCCCCGGATAAAAATCAGTGGATCACGAACTGGGTTTGGCAGGTGGGCGAGACTTCGTATTCTTCCCCGTCCCCGCTCTGCATGGTGACCGTATAGAGGCCCGGCTCTTTGTACCTCTTGGTCCGCAGGTAATAGCGCCACTGGCCGCCCACGAAGCGGAACTTGTCGCCGACCCGATAGCGCGGGTCCGGCAGGGCCAGATGGGTCACGTCGACGGCCTCGCCGCCACCGGCCGGCTCAAAAAGCACCTGGACCACGGGCCGGGCATCCACGTCACGGCGCCGCACCGCCGCGCCGTCCTCGTCGAACAGCTTGGCCTTCAGGGTCATGACCCGGCGCTTGTTCAGCTCGACAGGATCGGGGCCGTCATAGGGCCGGCGGAAGCCGTCGCAGGCCAACTGGGGCACGAAGCTGAACTCAGCCAGGTAAATTGCGCTGTCATTGTTGCCAAAGTTTGCCGTGAACGCGAAGCTATTACCGCTCAGGCCCTCGGGATCCAAGCTGAATCCGTTCACCGTTTTACCGTCGAGCATGTCGCCTTTGAGGATCAAGGTCTCCAAGCTGGATCCCGTATCAATGAAAAGACCGTTGGAAGACCCGAAAATACCATCGAAGACCACGTTGCCGCCATCCGTCGAGACGCTTCGAAAGTTGGTGAAGTTGCCGCCCAAGCTGTCCGGGACCGGCGTGTTGGTGTCGGCGATGACTTGGAAGTCCGTCCCGTCATGCACGAGGATGGCAATGTTCCCGTCCGAGGAACTCGCCTCGAATGCGATCCTGCCGTCGTCGAAGGAGGGCGCTCCTGCCAAAAACTCAAATACGCCACCACCGGGGAAAGGTGTCTCGCCGTTCATCACCAGTTCCTCGAGCAGGCCACCACGAGTGCGGTAGAGGGAGCCGGGCTCAATAAAACAAAAAATCCCACTACATCTTTCGGCCGTATTGCGAAAGAACGCCACGTCCACGCCGTCCGTAGCCGCCGAGTTAAACGTGAATCTGTCCAAAAAACCGCCATCGCCGTCCGGGGTGTCCGTGTCGGCCACGATGGTCACGCCGGACCCGGATTCCTCGTAGATGCCGCTTTTGGAGCCGGTATCTCCACCAAAAAAGGCGACGATGGGGCCGCCGATGGAAGGCGAGACAAGAGAGTTGAAGGTTGTGGTGCCGCCGGGCACTCCGGTCGCGGTATCCGCCACCACCGAAAATGTGCCTGACTCGACCGTGAAAATGGTTTGATCCTGAAAAACCGTCTCAACAAACGCGACCACGCCACCATCAATGGACGGCGAGCTGGGCCCCACAAAAGGATTTCCGGTAAAAGGGTTGATGGTATTGGTGTCAGCTACCACCGCGAGGGGACCGCCGTCGCTGCTGTAAATGCCAGGGAACACCGAAGGGGAGGTACCCACGTTGGCCTGGAACGCGACCACCCCGTTGTCAAGCACGGGCGGGAAAATGCTGTTAAAGCTGTCCGCGCCGTTGCCGGGCACCGGGGTGGCCAAGTCTGCGATCTTGGTGAAGGTGACATTTTGCGCCATGGCCGGCCCGCTCAAACCCAGCAGGGCGACCAGCGAAACGGCCAAGGAAAACGGATAACGTATGCTCTTCATGACATCCCCTTTCAGGAAAAACTGGGGACCTGCCCCAGATTACGGGTTAAAAATCATTACCTCACAAACCTCTCTTTTGTTTTCGCCCGCGCTCCTTGTCGCGCAGATTCGTTTTGGCCCGGGCATATACTCAGGCGTTCAGATAGGCCCCTTGCGGCAGAGACTCATTGCCGCCCAGACTTATCGCAACAAAGACTCGTTTCGGCCCGGACATGCGCCCCGGCCGCTTTTCACCCCGACAAATTTTCCCCGACTGGTTCTTGCTCCAAACGGTTTTTAAACCGTCACCTTATTTATTTTACCCGTCACATTGTTGTTTCATCGTTTTGCTGTTATCTCGTCGCTTACCTGTTATCTCTTCGATTGCTTTGCCCGTTGCGCCTTGACGCCGGCGAGAACATGTGCGAGACTCATTGTCTCATCAGTTTGGATCCAGGCATCCGAGCTAAATTCACAGAACGGAATGCAAGCCAATTAGAGCCGTTTTAGTCCTCCATTGGCTTGATTTCCGCCCAACCTCTCGTTCAACTGCGGCCAAACAGCCGGCCCGGTGCGGTCGCACCCCTGCCGTGTTTGCCCTAGGCATAGCTCTCCCCTACTCGCAAACTGAGACAGTTAGCGAGACCGACCGTTCCGAAACGGCCATGGAGCCAGAGCGAATTCCATCCCACCGAACGCCACGTCAGACACCGTCAATCCGTGGCAATTTAAATTAGCGTGAGATACCCAATGCCATAAAAAATAACTTGCCAGTCAGGAGTCGAAAAATATCCTCCTTTTTTGATCAATAGGTTTAAAAAATCAAACACCCATTCAAGATAAGGATACCTAAAACAGAGATATTGTAAACAAAAAAACACAACTTGACCGCTCTTTCAATCGACTCACACGCTCATACAGAAGATGGCGCGCGTCGCCAGAGCGAATCTCAGATCAATCGAGACCGGCCCCTGCCATGCCCTAGGTGTGGAGCCTCAAGAGGTTGTCCTTTCTGAGATTGAGGCGACTGATTGGGGGTTTTGACTTTAGGCTTCCATGGGGCCTGTGCCAATTGTATCGGTGGAGCCAGATTGGCAGGTATGCAGCGCGATGTCGGGAAGTTGGGTATGCGATGGCATAGGCCCACTCGCGCAAGGCGGTCTGAATGAAGCGTTCTGCCTTACCATTGGTGCGCGGGGTGTAGGGTCTTGTGCGGATGTGCTTGAGCCCGAGCCCGTGGCATGCCCTTGCGAATGCCTTTGACCGGTAGCATGAGCCATTGTCGGTCATGACGCGGCTGACGGTGATGCCGAGGGCCTCGTAGTAGGCCACGGCGGCCTTAAGGAACGAGACCGCACTCTCCTTCTTCTCATCGGGCAGGATTTGGCTGAAGGCGATGCGCGAGGCATCGTCTATGCAGACATGGACGAACTCCCAGCCAACGCCCCGGCTGTTGGACTGACCGGTGCGATCGCCGGTTATGCGATGTCCGATGCGACTGAAGCGGCCGAGCTTCTTGATATCGAGATGGATCAACTCGCCGGGGTGGGCGCACTCATAGCGGACCACGGGTTCGGCGGGGTCAATGTCCTTGAGCCGCGACAGTCCGGCGCGCTTGAGCACCCGGCTGACGGTGGCCGGCGAGACGCCGACCTCCTGGGCGATGTGCTTGCCGGTCCAGCGCTGGCGCCGCAGTGCCACAATGCGATCGATCGTTGCCTGATCCACCGCGTTGGGGCTGTGACGCGGCCGAGACGAGCGGTCAGCCATGCCCGCGCGCCCTTCCGCCTTGTAGCGCTCGACCCAGCGCGCCACGATCTTCTGTGAGATATCATAGGCCCGCGCTGCCTGCGCCTTGGTCAGGCCGCCTTCGATGACCGAAAGAGCCATTTCCTCTCGACGCCGCGGTGTCAAGCGGGCATTTTTATGAATGTTCATTCGGGCCTCCGATGGGTGCTGAAGCGTGGTAACTCCAGTCTCCTCGATCAGGCTCGAATGGACAACTTCCGGAAAGCTCACATCTAGA
>JANQKX010000203.1 GCA_028280915.1 Kiloniellaceae bacterium | reverse complement strand
TGGACGGGCTCTTGCTGATGATCGGATTTGCCACCGGGGAAAAGGGCGGCATTCTGCTTTTGATCGCCCTCACGCTGGAAACCCTGTCATTGGGTCTGGCCACGGGGCCCAGCTTGTCCGAGAAGGGACAACGACCGGGGCAAATCTTGGTGATTTTGACTGGCTTTGCCGTGGCCCTTTTCCTCGGCGCCGGTTTTGGCCTGCTCCTGCCCACGGAACAAGGGTTCGGCTTTGCCGCCTTTCTGGGTTTCGGCATCGCCGCCATGCTTTATCTGGTGGTGGAGGAACTCATGGTCGAAGCCCACGAACGGCCCGATTCCCCCTTGACCACCGCCATGTTCTTTATAGGATTTTTGCTGCCCTTGCTGCTGGTTCAATGGATGTGAGGCCATTTTGACTTTCGAGAACGACACGATCCCGCGCCGGTTTGCCCTTTGGGCCGCCCTGCCCTTCCTTGTGACCCTTGGTGCCTGTCAGCAAACCCCCGTCCCCCCGCCGGGAGAGATCACGGCGCGCTTTCAGTGTGAGGACGGCAGTGGATTTGACGCGGTGTTTAATAAGGAAAACGAGACCGCGACCATCGTGCGGCCGGAAGCGGACGACATCGTTTTGCCCATTGCCCGGTCCGGTTCCGGATATCTTTACAGCGACGGAACCTACAGCCTGCGCGGCAAGGGTAAGGCGGCCACTTTCAGCACGACCGGCGGGGTCGATCTTTCCTGCCATTCCGAGTAAACTGTCCATGCCTAGGGCGGACAAAGAAAGACAACCGTCCCCCCTATCGAGCCGCCTTGGCAGTTGAGAGAGGCCAATCCATGCCCTTTTGGCAGCGATTTTTGATCACGCTCGCGGTGATATTGCTGGTCAGCTATTTGGGCTCCATGTTGTGGACCCTGCTGAGCGGCTTGGCCATGCCGGGCTATCTGGCCGGCTTGCTGGGGGGCATGGCCGCCCTCCCCGTCTGGGAATTTTTGAAACGGGTCGGCCCCAAGGCGCCCAAGACATAGATCCGGGCGCCCAATGGGCCGTCGTTCGCACTAATGTTTTCGCGTCAAAATCAGTGGGCCAAAATCTGGCTGAGGAAGAGCTTGGTGCGGTCCGATTGGGGATTGTTGAAAAATTCCTCGGGCTCGTTTTCCTCGATGATCTCGCCGCCGTCCATGAAAATCACCCGGTTGGCCACCTTGCGGGCAAAGCCCATCTCGTGGGTCACGCACAGCATGGTCATGCCGGATTCGGCCAGGCTGACCATCACGTCCAGCACCTCGGCGATCATCTCCGGATCCAGGGCCGAGGTGGGCTCGTCGAACAGCATGATCCGCGGGTTCATGCACAAGGAGCGGGCGATGGCCACGCGCTGCTGCTGACCGCCGGAGAGCTGACCCGGGAACTTAAGCGCCTGGTCGGGGATCTTCACCTTTTCCAGGTAGTTCATGGCGATTTCTTCCGCGTCCGCCTTGGGCATGCGGCGGACCCAAATGGGCGCGAGGGTGCAGTTTTCCAACACCGTCAAGTGGGGGAAGAGGTTGAAGTGCTGAAACACCATGCCCACCTCGCGGCGGATCTCGGCGATGTTTTTGATATCGTTGGTCAGCTCGATATCGTCCACGATGATATCGCCCCGCTGATGTTCTTCCAGCCGGTTGATGCAGCGGATCAAGGTCGACTTGCCCGACCCGGAGGGGCCGCAGATCACGATGCGCTCACCGCGATTGACGGTGAGGTTGACGTTTTTCAGGACGTGAAATTCGCCGTACCACTTGTGCATGTTCTGAATGCGGATGGCGACCTCGTCCAAGACCTGCATTTGGCTTGCATATGCTTCGCTCATTTGTATTGCCTCTCCTAATAAAGCTACCCCGCCAGGGTTTTTAGCATTCCGATCTCTTCCCGACCAGCCTAACGCTTATGACCCGTGTGGAGCTTGTTCTCCAAATAGAGGGAATAGCGGGACATGCCGAAACAGCAGATGAAGAACAGTATGGCGATGAAGATATAAACCTCCGCCGCCAGGCCCTGCCACTTGGCATCCGCCAAGGCGGCCTTGCCGATGCCCAAGGGGTCCAGCAGACCGATGATGATCACCAAGGTGGTGTCCTTGAAGAGCCCGATGAAGGTATTGACGATACCGGGAATGGAGATCTTCAGGGCTTGCGGCAGGATCACCAAACGCATGGCCTTCCAATAGGTCAGTCCCAAGGCGTCGGCCGCTTCGGTCTGTCCTTTCGGAATGGCCTGCAGGCCGCCGCGCACCACCTCGGCCAAGTACGCCGAGGCGAAGAGCACCACCATGATCAAAACCCGCAAGAGCAAATCGAAGGTGGTCCCGGGCGGCAGGAAGTAGTTCAGCATGGTGGACGCCACGAACAGCAAGGTGATCAGCGGCACACCGCGAATGAACTCGATGAAGACCACGCACAAAACCCGCACGATCGGCATGTCCGACCGGCGCCCCAGGGCCAGAACAATCCCGATGGGCAGGGAAACGGCAATCCCGGTGACCCCAATCACCATGGTCAGCATGAAGCCGCCGAACTTGCTGGTTTCCACCGGCTCCAGGCCGAGCCCGCCCATGAGCAGGAAATAGGCGATAAAGGGATAGGCGGCGGCAAAATAGAGCCCGAAGCGCCGGTAGGGCACCTTGTCGAACAGCAAGGGCACCAGGGCCATGACCAGGCCGATGGCCGCCAAATCCACCCGCCAGCGCAGTTCGACCGGATAAAAGCCATAGATGAACTGGCCAAAGCGGCTGCTGATAAAGGCCCAGCAGGCCCCCTCCGCCACGGCGCGGCAGTCGCTCCGTGAGTCGCCTTGGAAGGCGGCATCGAACAGGGCCCAGTTCAACAGGCCCGGAATGGTGGCCCACAACACCCAGACGGCCAAAATGGTCAAGAGGATGTTGGGGATAGAGGAAAACAGGTTGACCCGGATCCAGTGTATGGGCCCGACCGACGAAGATGGCGGCGGCAGGCTGGGATGGGTTCCGGGGGCGTAGTCCGGCCCGTGGTCGTCTTGCAGAGCGGATTTGTCTTGGCTGATATCAGTCATGGCTGCCTCCTCACCGCTCGACCAGGGCTATGTGCTTGTTGTACCAGTTCATAAAGAGCGAGATCATCAACGAGAAGGCCAGATAAATGGCCATTACGATGATGACGCACTCCATCTCCTTACCGGTCTGGTTCAAGGTTATGCCGCCGATCGTGGCCACGATGTCCATGTAGCCGATGGCAATGGCCAAGGACGAGTTCTTGGTCAGGTTCAGGTACTGACTGGTCAAGGGCGGCACGATCACCCGCAGGGCCTGGGGAATGACCACCAAGCGCAAGGTCCAGCTGGGTTTCAGGCCAAGGGCATAAGAGGCCTCGGTCTGACCGTGGCTCACCGCTTGAATGCCGGCGCGCACGATCTCGGCGATGAAGGCCGCGGTATAGAGGCTGAGCGCCAGCCACAGAGCGGTAAATTCCGGTTTCAGAACCGCGCCGCCCTTGAAGTTAAAACCTTTCAGTTCGGGGATTTCCCAGGTCAGGGGAAAACCCATGGCCGCAAAAGCCAACAGCGGCAATCCAATGATGACCGCCAGGTTGATGGTGAAGACGGGGTAGATTTTGCCCGTGGCGTCTTGGGTCTTTTTCGCCCAGATCTTAAAGAAGATGGCAAAGGCGATGGCGATGACCAGCGCGATGCCGGCGAGCCAGGTGCCGTCACCGAAGACCGGCGCGGGAATGTAAAGGCCCCGGTTGGACAGAAAGATCACATCCCAGATGCCATGGTCCGCGGCCGCGACCTTCGGCGTGGGCAGGGAATTCACGATGATGCCGTACCACAGCAGAATCTGCACCAGCACCGGCACGTTGCGGGTAAATTCCACATAGCAATAAACCAAACGGCTGACCAACCAGTTGTTGGACAGCCGCAGGACACCGAAAAGAAAGCCCAGGATAGTTGCCAGCACGATACCGCAGACGGCCACCACGCCGGTGTTGATAATCCCGACCAGGCCGGCGCGAAAATGCGAGCTTCGCGAATCGTATTCGATAAAGGCCTGATTGATGTCGTAAGACGCCGGTGTGTTTAAAAACGCAAATCCAAACGTCTTACCCAGGGCCGCCAGGTTCTCGATGGCGTTGTGAACAATGAAGGTGACGAAGGCGAACAGCCCGGCAATCACCAGGATCTGCATCAAGACGCCACGATACCGCTTGTCGCGCCAAAGCTTCGAAAAAGTGAAGCCTTGGTCCATATGACTTTCTGCCACGGCCATGGTTAAGCCCCCCTTTCGCTCAGCCGAAACCGGTTCCCGACCCGGCAATCCGGCGAGCTTGTTTTATGGCATCAGATCTTTGGGCACTGTCATCAAATCAAGAGGGCACCGGCGATAACTCGCCGATGCCCTACAATCTTGATCAACGTCGTGTTTTTTTACGACTTAGCGCATCGGCGGGGCATAGATCAGTCCGCCGTCGGTATATTGGGCATTCAGCCCGCGCTCCAGGCCGATGGGCGTATCGCTTCCGATATAAGCCTCGAAAACCTCGCCGTAGTTACCGACGTTCTTGATGACGTTATAGGCCCATTGCTTGTCCAAGCCGATCATGGAGCCCAAGTCGCCTTCGCTGCCCAGCATGCGGTTCACTTCCGGATTGTCGCTGCCCTGGGCCATCTGGTCCACGTTGCTGGAATCAACGCCGTATTCCTCGGCATTGATCATGGCATTCAAAGTCCAGCGAACCACGTCGGCCCACTGGTCGTCACCCTGGCGCACGAGCGGGCCCAGAGGCTCCTTGGAGATGATTTCCGGCAGGATGATGTGGGCGCTGGGATCGGCAAAGACCGCCCGGGTCGCCGCCAAACCGGAAGCGTCCGTGGTGTACACGTCGCAGCGGCCGGCTTCATAGTTGGTCCGGGCTTCCTCGTTGGTTTCAATGGGCACCGGCTCATAGGAGATGTTGTTGATGCGGAAGTAGTCCGCCAGGTTCAACTCCGTGGTGGTGCCGGTCTGGATGCAAACCGAGGCGCCATCCAGCTCTTTCGCGCTGGTCACGCCCAGTTCCTTGGGCACCATGAAGCCTTGGCCGTCGTAATAGTTCACACCCACGAAGGTGAGCTGCAGATCCGTATCCCGGCTGAAGGTCCAGGTAGTGTTCCGCGCCAGCATGTCGATTTCACCCGAGCGCAGCGCGGTGAAACGGGTCTTGCCGGTGGTGGGGGTATATTTCACCTTGGAGGGATCGCCAAAGATCGCCGCCGCGACCGCTTGGCACACGGCCGGGTCAAAGCCCTGCCAATTGCCCGCGTCGTCGGTAAAGGAAAATCCGGGAACGCCCGTGGACACACCGCATTGCACGAATCCCTTGGCTTTCACGTCATCAAGGGTACCTGCCCAAGCCGCCGAAACACCAATAGAACTCGCCGCGGCAGCGGCAAGAAGAATTTTGACACTCTTCATAATTTTTACCTTCCCTGTGAATGTGGTCCGTTGAGTTACTACGTGTAAACATTTCCGCCGCACAAAAGTGCCATTTCCTCGGCGCTTATTTACGGGGCGGGTTCCGTTTCCAAGCGGCAAAGATGGAACAGCTTGACCAGAAAGGCAACACCGCTTGCAAATTTTTAGCTTTGCACTTATTCACAAGTTTCTGATTTGTTTGGCTAAGGCTTTGAAAAAATCCACAAAACCGTCTTTCTGGAGAATCAATGGGCGAGGATGAAAAAACAACCATAATATGGTATTCGACGGTTCCTTTTAAACATGATTAGTCGCCTCCGGCGTTGTTTTGGTAGCGAACTACTGATTTTGATTAAATTTGATTAAATTTTTTCATTGATTTGCTATGGATGGCAGGCTACCCAATGAAACCCGACAAGAATAGACGACCCGACACTTTGCTTGGGCATATCGGACGAAATCCTAAAGAACATTCGGGTACTGTAAACCCGCCCGTCTATCATGCCTCAACCATTGTCTATGACACCGTGGACTCCCTGCTGGGGGATACCAAGCCCTTGCGCCAGGGGGTGACCCAATACGGCCGCGCGGGCACGCCCACCACTTTTGCTCTGGAAGACGCCGTCTCCCGCCTGGAAGGCGGCGCGGGTGCCATTGCCATGCCCTCGGGCCTGGCAGCGGTGGCCGGCGCCCTGCTCAGCCTGGTCAAACAAGGTGACCATATCCTGGTGACCGATTCCGCCTACGACCCCACCCGCACGGTATGCCGCAAAATTCTCAAGGACTACGGCGTGGAGGCAGAGTTTTACGACCCATTGCTGGGCGGCAAAATTGAGTCCTTGTTCCGTCCTGAAACGGCGCTGGTGTTTACCGAATCCCCCGGCTCCCTCACCTTCGAGGTTCAGGATATACCGGCCATCGCCCAAGTGGCCCGGCAACAGGGGGCCTTGGTGGTCACGGACAACACCTGGGCGACCCCGCTCTTCTGCCGCCCCTTTGACTTGGGCGCCGACGTGATCATCCACGCGGCCACCAAGTACATCGGCGGGCATGCCGACGCCATGCTGGGACTCATCGTGGCACGGGACGAGAGCCTTTACAGCAAGATCCGCCTGCGCACCCAAGGCTTGGGGTATTCAGTCGGCCCCGATGACATCTACTTGGGATTGCGGGGCCTGCGCAGCTTGGCCGCGCGCCTGGAACGGCATCAGGCCACCGCCCTCGCCCTAGCCCAATGGTTGCGCGAGCGCGACGAAGTGGAAAAAGTGCTCTACCCTGCCTTGCCCGGCGACCCCGGTCATGAGCTCTGGCAGCGGGACTTTTCCGGCGCCTCGGGCCTGATGGGCCTGGTGCTCAAGCCCGTCTCGGACGGCGCCGTCGCCGCCATGCTGGATGGTATGGAACTCTTCGCCATGGGCTATAGTTGGGGCGGTTACGAGAGTTTGTTGATCCCCACCTTTCCAGGCCGGGCGCGCGCCGTGACCACCTGGCCGGATCCTGGCCCCACCCTGCGCCTGCATGTGGGGCTGGAAAATCTTGCCGATCTGATAGAAGACCTGGAGGCGGGTTTTGCCCGCCTGCGGAATTTCGCGGCGACAACAGCCGCCACGTAAAAGGAGTTTTGGCCATGGCCTCGGATATGACCAGCAACGCGGAGGCGGCAAAGTCGGAGTTCGACAGCGTGGCGATTAAATTCAACCATGACGGGCTGATCCCCGCCATTGCCCAGCAGCACGACAGCGGCGAGGTGCTGATGATGGCCTGGATGAACCTGACGGCCATCCAGGAGACCTTGGCGACCGGCCGGGTGTGCTATTGGTCCCGCTCCCGCCAGTCCTTGTGGCGCAAGGGGGAAAGCTCCGGGCAACAGCAAAAGCTGGTGGAGATGCGCCTGGACTGCGACGGGGACACCATCTTGCTTCTGGTGGAACAGACCGGGGTCGCCTGTCACACCGGGCGGCGCTCGTGTTTTTACCTGGCCATGGCCCAGGACGGCACCCTGACCGAGCGCCTGCCGGTTCTGGTCTCGCCCGAGACCCTCTACAAAAAATGACGACCAGGACAGGAACCTTGATAAGGCAGCTTGTCAAATGGCCGCACCGCCTCTTGGTGCTCGCCTGCTGCCTTACGGCCGGCGCGGCCCAGGCAAGCCAGGTCACCGTTTTCGCGGCGGCCAGCACCACGGACCCTCTCAATCAGGTCATCCAAAACTATCAAACGGCCGGCGGCGGTGAGGTCCGGGCGGTGGTGGCCGCCTCCTCGACCCTGGCCAAACAAATTGAACAGGGCGCGCCGGCGGACATTTATTTGGCCGCGAACGCCCAA